>DATEMM010000161.1:0-2417 GCA_035275605.1 Pyrinomonadaceae bacterium | reverse complement strand
TAGCCGTAGTTTATCTTCAAGCCGTTTTCGCCCTGCGCAGTTTTTCTGCCCGCACGTTAGTTCGCTTTCTCGGAAGTTTGAACGAAAGGCCGGGGCGATGCCTCAGATTTTTCATCACAGCACTAATTTCTTAGCCAGGCTGACCATCTTCGGTGCGATCTTTATTCTGGTCGGAGCGCTCTGGGTGGTCGCGGCCATTCACCGCTCTTCCTGGGGCACGGGTGCGTTCGTCGAGCGCGAGCAGCCCGTCCAGTTCAGCCACAAACATCACTCGGGCGACGACGGGATTGACTGCCGCTACTGTCACACTTCGGTCGAGACTTCCGCTTCCGCGGGAATGCCCTCGACGCAGACGTGCATGAACTGCCACTCGCAGATTTGGGCCGACAGTCCGTATCTGGAGCCCATACGCGAAAGCTACCGCACGAATAAGCCCATTGAGTGGACGCGTGTTCACGACCTGCCCGACTTCGTCTATTTCAACCACAGCATTCACGTCAACAAGGGCGTCGGCTGCTCGACCTGCCACGGCAACGTCAGCCAGATGCCTTTGATGTACCAGGCCGCGTCGCTACAAATGGAGTGGTGTTTGTCCTGCCATCGTCAGCCCGAGAAGTTCGTCAGGCCGAAAGAGAAGATTTACGACATGGCGTGGCAGCCGCCTGCGAACCAGGCCGAGGTCGGCCAGCAGCTCGTCCAAAAGAACAAGATTCCGGACTCCTACGTGATGACGAGTTGTTCGACTTGCCACAGGTAGAGCTTGAGGAACATTTTTTAGATGCCTAGTCAAGACAGTCACAAGAACTTCGCCCTGATGCGCCAACGCATCCTTGACGACCAGGACGGCAAGAAGTACTGGCGCAGTCTGGAAGAGATGGCCGACACGCCGGAGTTCCGGGAGTTCGTCGAGCGCGAGTACCCGCAGCACGCCGAAGAGTGGAACGACCCGGTCGGCCGCCGCCGCTTCATCAAGCTGATGGGCGCGTCGCTCGCTCTCGCGGGCTTGAGTTCCTGCGTCTACCAGCCCGCCGAAAAGATCGTCCCCTACGTCAACCAGCCGGAAGACCTCGTTCCCGGCAAGCCGCTCTTTTTCGCCACGGCCATGCCTTTGGGAGGCGTGGCGACGCCGCTCCTGGTCAAGAGCAACGAGGGACGCCCGACCAAGGTTGAGGGCAATCCGGACCACCCGAACAATCGTAACGCGGACTTGAACGACAAGGGCACGAGCGCGACGGACCTCTTCGCGCAGGCTTCTATCCTGACGCTCTACGACCCGGACCGCTCGCAGACCCTGACCTATCGTGAAGAGATTCGCCCCTGGACGGAGTTCGTCGCCAGGGTCGGCGAGGCGCTCGAAGAGCAGCGCAAGTCAGGAGGCGCGGGCCTGCGCTTTCTGACCGAGACGGTCACGTCGCCGACGCTCGCCTACCAGTTGAAAACCATTTTGACGGAGTTCCCGCAGGCGAAGTGGCACCAGTACGAGCCAGCCGGGCGCGACGGGGCACGCGCCGGCGCGGTCTCCGCATTGGGCGAGCCGGTCAACACCATCTACCGCTTCGACCAGGCCGAGCGCATCCTGGCGATTGATTCGGACTTTCTCTCCTGCGGTCCCGGAAATCTGCGCCACGCGCGCGACTTCGCCGCCAAGCGCCGCGTCACCGAAGAGCGCAAAGAGATGAACCGCCTCTACGTGGTCGAGTCCACGCCGACCAACACGGGCGCGATGGCAGACCACAGGTTGTCCGTGCGCCCGAGCGAGATAGAGGGCTTCACGCGCGCCATCGCTTCGGCGCTCAATGGCGTGGGCGTCGCCGTCAAGATGGGAGACGGGGGCCAGGGGCCTGGGGCCGGAAATCACGAGCAATGGATTAACGCCGTCGCGCGCGACCTTAAAGAGTTCGCCGGGCGCAGCATCGTCATCGTCGGCGACGAGCAGCCCGCCGCAGTGCACGCCCTCGGCCATGCGATGAACGAGGCGCTCGGCAACATCGGCAAGACCGTCATCTACACGGAGCCGGTTGAGGCCCGCCCGGAAGACCACACGCAATCTCTGCGCGACCTGGTCAACGATATTGACGGCGGGCGCGTTCAGGTGCTGGTCATCCTGGGCGGCAATCCCGTCTACACCACACCCGCCGATTTGAAGCTGGATCAGGCGCGCATGAGCAAGGTGGCGCTGCGCGCTCACCTGAGTCTCTACAAGGACGAGACCTCGGAGCTGTGTCACTGGCACATCCCGGAAGCGCACTACCTGGAATCCTGGAGCGACACGCGCACATATGATGGCACCGTCTCCATCATCCAGCCGCTGATCGCCCCGCTCTACGGCGGCAGGACCGCGCACGAGATTCTGGCCGTCTTCTCCAACCAGTTTGACCGCCGCAGCTACGACATCGTGCGCGAGTTCTGGCAGGGGC
>DATEMM010000160.1:0-11054 GCA_035275605.1 Pyrinomonadaceae bacterium | reverse complement strand
TGCTGCTTTTCCGTCAGGGTAATGTTCATCTTGACGAGCGTCACTTTATTGAGCGTGCCCGTCACCTTGAGGCCCTCCGCCTCCTGGTATTTTCTCAACCCGGCGCGCGTCTCGTCGTCCAGTTTGCCTGTCTGCTCGCCCGCGTAGAAGTTTCGCCCCTTGAGGATCATTTGGGCCTGCTTGATCTGATCCTTCGTGGCGCGAAAGACCGGGCCGCGCTTCTTGGCCGTGTTCGTATTCTGCTGAGCGTTCGAGCGGAAAGTGTTTGACGAGCGGGCGTTGCGGGCCGTCGCCGTGATCGAGCAGGCGAGCAGAAGCGTCAACACCGCCATAAGGAATCTTCGCATATTGTTCTCCTTAGAGTTATGTGAGGCGCGCTCTTGGTGCGCGCGTGTTACGGCGGGTGGAAGCCTTTAGGGTTAAAGCCCCAACATCATACATCCACTGTCAAGCCTCCTCACTCTCGTCCTTAAAACCCCTCGAAAGAACGCCGCTCCCTCGACCTTTTGTAAAAAATGTTTGGCAAGTGGCCAACAGAGTGTTATGATTTGGGTGGGTTCAGGCGGCCCAGTGCGCTCCTTTTAAGATAAAGGGCGGGGCCGATGAACGACTGATCTTTCCCCCAAAGGGCCTACTTTGCGTCGCCTGGCCACGAGAATCCTTACCCATGGGCGGCGCTTCCAGATTAAAGACCACGGTGGTTTAGCATGAAAAAGTTCCCCCTCCTCTGCCTGTTGGCGCTCTTTGGCGCTGTCCCGGCTCTGGCTCAAAACGGCTACCGCTACGATAACTTCGACGTCCGCGACGGGGTCCGCGTCGAGAACGTGACGACCACCGCCGAGCTGCCCGCTTCCGGCACCGTCCGCCGGACGGCGAAAACCGGGCTTGTCATCAACAATGACGTCGTTCGTCCAGAGCCGCTGCTCTACAGGCCGCGGACAGGGATGAGCATGGCTGCCGGCAATTCGCTCAAAGGCTTCACGACGGGCGACGCGAACGTGGACCGCTACATAGTCGAAGCGGGCGTGCGCAACAACGTGGACCCGGTCCTGCTCTACGCGCAGATGCACCAGGAGTCCTCTTTCAAGCGCGGGGCAATTTCGCCGAAGGGGGCGCGCGGGCTGATGCAGTTGATGCCTGGCACAGCGGCGCGTTTCGGGGTCAAAAACATCTTCGACCCGCAACAGAACATCGAAGGCGGGGCGCGTTACATGCGTTTCCTGCTCGACCACTTTGACGGCGACGTGGCACTGGCCCTGGCCGGGTACAACGCAGGCGAGGGTGCCGTCTTAAAGTACGGCCGCCGCATTCCCCCCTATCGTGAGACGCAGGAGTACGTGCGCCGCATCTCGCAGCGCTACGCGCAGATGCGCGACGGCGAGCTGGCGCGCACGGCCCGAAGCGCTACGCCGGCGCAGGTGGCAGCCCTTCAGAGCGAGCAGCCCGAGCCCGCGCCCACATACGAGCGCAAAGTCTTCGCCGTCAAGCTGCCCGACGGAAGGCTGCAACTAATCAGCCAGTAAAGCTAAAGGCAAAAGGTAAAAGGCAAAAGGGAAGATGGGAGGCTGGCTCCTTATCTTCCCTTTTGCCTTTTACCTTTTTACTTTTGCCTTTATGATTGGCGCGTGCGCTAACCCTCTAGGAGGCTTCTCTGTTTCTTGTCGAATAATCCCGCACATGGCTCACAGCACAACGCTTCAACGACTGCGCGCCCGCGCCGCGCCCTGATTATTGCGGAGACGGCCGGCCTCAGTCTGCAACAGCAACTGACCGCCGCCGGGTACGTGACCCGAGCAGCCGCCCCCCCTGACGCCGAGCGCGCCATCAATGATTTTGGTCCGGAAGTCGTCATCATGGTCGTCACCCACACGGGGGCTGACGGCGAGAGCGAATCGGTCGCGCTGGCGCGTAAACTGCGCGCTGAGACCAGCACTTACTCCCTGCCCATCGTGTTCGCCTGGAGCGAGGATGAGCGCTCGCTTCGCGCGGCGGCGCAGTACACTGGGGCGGACGACTATTTCGCGCTGGCGACGCCGACCGCAGAGGTTCTGGCGCGCCTGGACTCACTCTTCTGGCGCGTCGAAGCAGACCGCCGCTCCGCGCCAGTCCTTAGCGACCGCCGCCTGGAGATAGACAATTTCATGTTCATGCTCGACGCCGTGCGCGAGGACGTGCGCTCCGGGCGGAAGGGTACGCTGGCGCTCATCTACGCGGTCGCGGCTGGCGGAAAGCGAGAGGATTTTGATAGGCAGGCGCGCGACCAGACGCTCGCGGAAGTTCACGCCTTCCTCAAACTGAATTTGCGGCGCGTTGATGCGGTCGCCTTCTACGGCCCGACGACGCTCTTGGTCTACCTGCCGCGCATGGAATCCTCATCGGCCGTCGCGGCCCTCTCCAGATTACATAGGGAATTTCTGGAAGAGTACCCGGAACACGATTTCGCAACCGGCCTCGCCTCTTTCCCCGCGCACGGCAGCGAGGTCGAGACGCTCATCGAAAGGGCGGAAAGCGCTGTCGGTGCCGCCCGCGCCGGAGACCTCAAAGCCAAACACGTCGCCGCCTACGAAGCGAAAGAGAACGCGGAGCCGCAAGAGGTCTCTCCGCCTCCCCCTTCGACGGAATTTCAGCTTGAGCCCGAAATATCCGAAGAGGCAAAAGAGCCCGCGGCGCAGTCCGAGCCTGCTTCCGCTATCAATTCAAAGAGCGTTGATGAAAGGAGAGGTAAGGGCGAGCCGGGCGACCGTGCGACGGTTTCCGCGCAAGATTCCGAGGCCAGTTCGAGCGGGGCGCGGGCCACGCAGACGACTGCGGAAGAGGCCGCCGCGCTTGAGCGTGAGCGGCGCGCGAGCGGGGCCGTCATGCCGCGTCGCCTCTTGCTGACGATTTCGGATTCCGCGCTGATGGCGCAGGTCAATTCCCTGATTCGCTCGGCGGGCTACGAAGCGCGCGCGGCTTTCGACGGTCAACAGGCCCTGCACTTGCTGCGCATAGAGAGCCCGGACCTGCTCTTGCTCGATTACGAGCTTCAAGGTATAGACGGCGTGGAGACGATCCGTCGCCTGCGTAAGCAGAGCGGGGGGCGTCTGGCGCTCCCCGTCGTCATGCTGATCTCGAACGGCAACGAGCAGGCCCGCCGCGAGGCGCTTGAGCTTGGCGCGCGCAGCGTCCTCGTGACTCCATACGACCCGGCCGATTTGCTCGCCAGCGTGCGTGTGGCCGGAAGTCCCCAATGAGGTAAACTAAGAACATGCACTGCACCAACTGTGGAACTTACATGGCCCCCGGCACGCGCTTCTGCGCAGGCTGCGGCGCGCCCGCAGTAGACCCGGAAGAGACGCGCTACGCCGGAGCACAGCCGCGACCTTTCAGCCCTCCGCCGATGCAGGCCCCGCCCGTGTACGCGCCCCCTGTGCGGCCAGAAAGGACTAGCGACGTGGAGCGGCAGATTTTCAAGACGCGCCCGACGCTCTTTTTCATCAAGATCGGCTACGGGCTGGCGGCACTCGGCGCGATCATCATGATTATCCTTCTGGCCTACTACATCAGCGCCCCCTGGTGGGTCGCCGTTCCCCTGGCGCTGGCGCTGCTGCTCATCCCGGCCTTCTATCACGTCAAGCGCAACATGGTGCAGTACACGCTGACGAATCATAAGCTGGAGATTGACGAAGGTTTTATAGCGCGCACGACGCGCAACCTCCCGCTCAGAAACATTCAGGACGTGACCGTCTCGGCGACTATCATGCAGAGATTGCTCGGCTACGGTAACGTGGTGATAGACAATGCGAGCGAACTGGGCGGCTCGACCGTCATGCACAACATACACAACCCGCGCCAGTACGCAGACCTTCTTTTGCGCGAATTGCGGCGCTTTCATTGAGTTGGCTTGGTCGAGCCGGACAGGGAGCGCGCGCAACGATGAGTTCCCCCTGGAACATCCAAACGTCCGCGGGTTCTAAGAGTAAGTGGTTAAGATTTAATTCAAGAGGGTATTATTTTGCGCCTTATTCCATCAAGACTGATTTTCATCTGTTCTCTGCTTCTGCTCCTGTCGATCAACGCGTTCGGACAGGAATCGCCCTCACAGGAGGCCGCCAAACTGCTTCCCAAAACTGTCGGCGATTTCCGCGCCCAGACGGTGCGCCCGCTCGCTTCTTCTTCCAAAGAGATTGTGCCGGAAGAGGCCGGAGCGCTCGGCGCGGCCGAGGCTGTGTACGTCTCCCCTAAAGGGGAGCGACTCACTGTCACTGTCGTCAACACGCAGTCGCACGCGGTCGCGTATTCGCTGTTGACTCGCGCGGCTGCGCGTATGGAAAAGGAGGCGCAGTCGCGCCCTGTAAGATTGAGCAACGTCGGCGTGGCCGGAGTTTTAGCCCCGTCCCGCGTAGCCTTCTACAAAGGCCCCGTCTTCGTCCTCGTCACAGGTCAGAGCAAAGCATCCGGGGAGGCCGAGAGCGGCCCGGTCGTTCTGGCGCGCGCTTACGCCGGCACTCTGCCGGAGGCCGAGAACGAAATCCCCGTCATAGTCAAACATCTGCCGGATTGGGAGACGGCGCAGGACCGCGCCATTTACGCCGTCAATCTGGAGGCCTTGCAGGGAGCGACCGGGCCTCAACCCGTCCTTGAGACCATCAACTTCAACGAAGGCGCGGAGGCCGTCACGGCCACTTACGATTCCTCGCGGCTGGTCATCGTCGAGTACGCCACGCCTCAAATCGCCGCGGACGCCGACGCACGCATCACCGGACGAATCCAGGAACTTCGCGCACAGGGACAGGGCGTCCCTTCCGCCTATCGCCGCGTCGGCAACTATTCCGTCTTCGTTTTCGGCGCGCCGGATGAAGCGGCCGCGGCGCGTTTGATTGACGGGGTGAAGTACGAGCAGAGCATTCAGTGGCTAGGCGAGAATCCACTGGCCTGGGCGCGTGCCGAAAAGCAGCATACGCACGAAGCCGTCAGTCTCATCCTCGGCATAGCCAAGACGATAGGCTTTTTCGTGGCCATCTGCCTGGGCGTGGGCGGCGTCTTCGGCGGCATCTTCTTCCTGCGGCGTAAAGCGCAGCAGCGGGCGGCGGAAGCAAGCCCAGCCTATTCGGATGCGGGCGGCATGCTGCGCCTCAACATTGACGAGATGACCCCGGAGACAGATCCGGCTAGATTACTCGGGGCAGGGGAAGAGAAATCTGTCGTTTAGTGAAAGCAAGAGAGTAGCGAAAGCTGTAGAGACAAAATTTTAGGCGGCATGATTTTCATCACGCCGCCTAAAATTTCTTACCCCCCTTGGTCTCTTACAAAAGTTGCGGGCTGCTGGTCTTCCTGTGAGGCTCCCCCAAGCCTCGTACAGGACGCCGACCAGCAGCCCAGCACTTGTGCCCTTCGACCGCTAAAGCTCGCGACAACCCCGTTCCCCCGAAAGAGCCGCCGCCTGCTTTTCAAAGTGAGAGAACGCCTCCCCCAAAGCCTTCACTCACTGCCGTCTCCGAGCCTGACCCGATTTACCCTTATTGTACCCTTCCTATTTTATCGTGGATTATTAGAGCAATGACCGTGCCATCACGCACCTCAAGCCCCAATCTTCTTCAAAGAGGGCGTTTCCCCCTTTAAATCCCATCATGCAAGCATCTAGCAAGCCAATCTTAAGTCCAGTATTTGAGCTGAATACTCAAATTCCTGTCCTCATCCAGTACAACACGAGTGTACAGTTGACCGATAATCGTTCAAGCCTTCGCGTACATTTAAGTCGGGAACTTTATGGAAGGGCGCTGACCAGAGTTTCTATCTCGTCCGCAGTGTTGTAAAGGTGCGGCGAGATGCGCAGGCGGTCCCCGCGCGGCGCGGCCATGATGTTCTGCTTCCTTAGATGGTGGTAAAGGGCCATAGGGGTGAGCCCGCCCGTGTGCTGTATGCAGACAATCTGCGATTTTTCACCGGGGAGGCGCGAGCTGACGATTCTGTAGCCGCGGCTTTGCAGCCGTTCGCAGAGGTGGTCCGTCAACTCCAACAGGTGCGCGGCAATCCGCTCGATTCCTGTCTCCATCAGAAGGCTCAGGCTGGATTCCAGGCCGTGAAGCAGGGAGGTGGGTGCCGTGCCCGTCTCCCAGGCGAGAGTGCCGCGCGCCCACCCTTGCTCGAAGTTGCCGTAATCTTCCGGGTTGGGCACGCTCGTCCAGCCGACCAGCGTGGGCTCGATTCTTTCGCGCGCCCGCTCCGACAGGTAGAGCAGCCCGACGCCTTCAGGCGTCAGCAGCCATTTATGGCAGGCCCCGGCCGCGGCGTCTATCAATTGCCCTCCAACATCGATCGGCAATGCCCCCATCGCCTGAATCAGGTCAACCACGAGCAGTGCATCATGAGAGCGCGCAGCGCGCCCTAGCCGTTCGAGGTCAATACGAAAGCCCGAGCCGTACTGCACATAGCTGATCGCCACGACCCGCGTCCTCTCGTCAATGAGGCCGATCAATTCGTCCACGTCAACGCGCCCGTCACGCTCCTGACAAAAGCGCACCTCTACACCCTGGGCGGCGCGCAGGCGCAGCCACGGATAGACGTTCGACGGGAACTCGCGCCCGAAAGTGACGACGTTCTCGCCCTCTCGCCAATCGAGGCCGTTGGCGATGGTGGAGAGCCCGTCCGAAGTGTTGCGCATGAAGGCGATTTGTTCCGGGCGCGCATGGATCATCCCGGCGGCCAATTTGCGCGCGCTCTCCCTGACGGCGACCCATTTGCGGTAATGCAGCGCCCCGTTCTCGGCCACGTCCCTGAGCTGGGCCGTGACCGCCTCAAGAGTTTTCACCGGCGGGGGCGAGACGGCCGCGTGATTGACGTAGACCATCCGCCCCGTATGAGAGAAGAGGGAACGCAGAGCTTCGTTCATAGGTTTTCTCGCAAATGGTGCTCGGCCCTCAGCACTAGCACGCAGGTCGTCCCGTGCGTGAACTCGCCGCCGAGCGCCTTTTCGATTGCCTCCGTGAAAGACATCTTGACGGTCTCCAGCACCTCGCCGCTGTCCTCGTCCTTCTTCGTGAACTTCAGTTTCCGTGCCAGAAAGAGAGTCGAGGCGGAATCGACCACGGAGGTCGAGTGGTGCATGCGCCCGAGTTTCGTCCACTCTTCGGCCTCGATTCCGAGTTCTTCGCGAAGCTCGCGTCGCGCCGCCTCAATCGGCTCCTCGCCCTCGTCAATCGCGCCGCCGACTATCTCAACGTCCTCGCGCCCGAGCGCGTAGCGAAACTCTTTGACTAGGTAAACGAACCCTTCGTCGTCCAGGGCCATGATTCCGACCCCATCCTTTAACCTGACCGTAGAATAAGTGCCGTCCTCGCCGTCCGGCCTGATGACCTCGTCCTCGAAGACCTCCATCAACTTTCCACTATAAACGCTCTTCCTCCCTTTAATAGTCCAGGGGCCATGCTGCTTCATCCGATTCCCTCCCTTGTCCGGTCCTTATAGTTCGCTTCGCTTGCCGCCAAGTATAGCGCAACCCCGGTGATACGGGTCGCCCCGTGCGGCAGAAATTTCGTTGATGAAAGGGCGCGCCGTGAATTACCTTAAGAGGCATGGCAATCATCGGCATCGTCGCCGTCAGTCGCAACCGGGCCATAGGGCGCGGCGGCAACATCCCCTGGCACTACCCTGCGGATTTGAAGTTCTTCAAGCAGCAGACGCTGGGAAACGCCTGCGTGATGGGCTCGCGGACCTGGAATTCGCTGAAGAGGCCGCTGCCCGGCAGGCTCAACATAGTCATGAGCAGGCGGGCGGGATTTGAGGCCGAGGGAGAGGCCGCGCTCGTTCTGAGGGACAAGCAGGCCGTGCTCGCGCTGAAACCTTATCTCTCGTGCGACCTTTTCATCATAGGAGGCCGCGAGGTCTACCAGACTTTCCGCGACGAGATAGAGAGGTGGGTGGTGACAGAGGTTCCGCTCGTCATCGAAGACGCGGACACTTTCATGCCGGAGGATTTTCTGGAGGGATTCAAGGCCGGAGAGTCCAGGCAGCTTGAAGAGAATCTGGACGTGACGTTTTATGAAAAAGCTTGAGTTGCCTGAGGGTCAGTCTGCCGATTGAAAATCCCTGATGTCCTTGAAAGGCTTCTCGCTGTCCGTGAAGTCAGGACGGTAATAGTGTGAAGCGCCGTCGTACTCCTGCATCCAGCCTTCTTCCATCCCCAGTTCATCCAGGGCCGAGAGCGCCCGCAGCCATTCGGATTCCGTGATGCGCCTGGAGAGCAAGGTGTAGCGCGCATCCGTCGCGGCGCGGTTGGTCGCATAGTACTGCGCCATCATCGAGACGGCGACGCGCGGGCTCAACGTGTCCCTTATCCATTCGAGCGATTCACGGACGCCCGCCAGGTCGTTCGGCAGGACGAGCAGGCGAATCACCAGGCCGCGCTTGAGCAGCCCGTCCGGGCCGAAGACCAAATCGTCGCCAGTCTGCCGGTACATCTCTGCGAGGGCGCGGCGCGCGTGCTCCGTGTAGTCCTTGACCTTGGAGTATTCGTAGCCCGCCTCGGAGTCCGCGTATTTCAGATCGGGCAGGTAGACGCCGACGACGCCATCCAAAAGGCGCAGGACTTCGACCGCGTCATAGGCGTTCGTGTTGTAGACGATGGGGAGGCTTAAGCCCCCCTTGGCGGCGAGCAGCACGGAGCGCGCCATCTGCGGGGCGAAGTGCGTGGGCGAGACGAAGTTGATGTTGTGGCAGCCGCGCCCCTGCAATTCGAGCATCATCTCGGCAAGACGCTCGTGCGTGACCTGGTTTTTGAGCTGCTCCTTGTGCGTCTGGGAAATCTGGTAGTTCTGGCAGTAGACGCAGCGCAGGTTGCAGTTGCCGAAAAAGATGTTCCCGGCCCCGCGCGTGCCTGAGAGCGCGGGCTCCTCGCCGAAGTGCGCCGTGTAGGAGGAGACTATGGGAAGCCTGCCGGAGTAACAACGGGCGATCTCGTCCTTCAGCCGGTTATTGCCGCAGTCCAGAGGGCAGACGGCGCAGCTTTCCAGCAAGGCTTCGAGCGCCAAGACCCTGCGCTCAAGCTCGCCTGTGCGGAGAAGCTCTAAATACTTGGGCTCCTCCTGGCTCCTTACTTCTGTCTCCTGAATTCTGCTTTCAGTCATGTTTTCTAAAATGCACGAACCGCGGCTTGTGCTTTTCGACCAGTTCGGGCGGCGCGAAATGCTTTGTAAAACGCCAGATGAAATCCATCTCCATGTGAATCGTGCTCAGGGCCAGCCGCGCCTCGAAGATGAGCAGCATGCTGCCGTAGAAGAGGCAGCACGCGCCTAGGAGCGCGACGACCACCGGAATCCAGTTGTAGCGCGCGCCCGTGACGGCGACGATCCCGATGGCTACGCTCGTTGAGACGAAGATGCCGAGCGCCACGTAGAAGGTGGTCATCGACCGTTGCAGGATGCGAGCGCGGCTCGTCAGCCTGTCCAACTGCCGGAAGATGACAGCGCGCCTTTCGTCTAACAGCTCCACACTCTCTTCCATGTGCGCCAGCTCCTCCAGCTTGTCCGAGAGCGCGCGGACGCGGTCAACGACTCTGCCGAGCCTGGTTGAAGTGGACAGGATCATCGTCCCGCAGGCCGAGATCAGCACGGCGGGAGTAATCATGGCCGTCAGGACGGCGAGCGCTGCCGAAAGACCTTCCATTACAAAGGGGCTCTGAACGGGCATCGTTATTTATAACGGTTGGGGCCTGGTGAGGGCAACCGTGTCCCGCGCAGACAACAAAAATATCTGTTGAAGATAAGAAAGTGCGAAACACTTGAGGCGCGAGTTGTGTTATTCTCCGCCGCAAAGCAACACCAACAACAGAGGTCTATCCCAGGTACTATTTCAACCTCTGACAATCGGGTTTCCACTTTAGAAAAGGAGCAGAACGATCATGGCTGAACAGGGGAACGGTGACACGAGAGACGATCTGGACGCCACCGCGCCGGAAAGCGAGACCGGGGGCTTCTCAGGTGAGGGCGAGAGTGATGGTGGCGGCAGCAGCGCCGGGGACACCGGCGGCCACGAAGGCCACGGCGGTACAGCCATAGGCCGCGCGACAGGCATTGGCGCAGGCGGCTCGTCTGGCGGAAGCAGCGGCGGCGGTGGTGCAGCGTCAGGCGGCGCGTCTGGTGGCGCGGGCAGCGGACGCTCTGGAGGTGGTGGCGGCAGCAGCAGCACGGGTGGAGGCAGCAAGGGCGCTGGCGGCGGCGGCGGCTCGAAAGGCGGCGGCGCAGCCCGAGGCGGCACTACTAGAAGTGGCGGAGGCGCTGCGGGCGGTGGCAAGGGAGCGGCCAGGACCGGCGGCAATGCCGGAGGCGGACGCGGAAGCACCGGCGGCGGAAAGGGCAGCTCGAAGAAAGGTGTCGCGTCGAAGGCCGGAGCGAAAGGCAGCACCAAGGGCGGAGCGCGTTCGGGCGGCAGCAGCGGCGGACCGAAAGGCGGCTCGAAAGGCGGCAGCAGCAAAGGCACGGGCGGTAGCGCAAGCAAGGGCTCGGGCGGCTACGGTGGTGGCGGCAAGGGCGGCGGAAGCAAAGGCTCCAAAGGTGGCAGCAAGGGTTCAAAAGGCGGGAGCAAAGGGGGCAGCTCAAAGGGCGGCGGTAGCTATGGCGGCTCGAAGGGTGGCTCCAAAGGTGGGTCCAAAGGTGGCTCAAAAGGCAGCGGCTATAAAGGCAGTAAAGGCGGAGGCGGCTCGAAAGGCGGAGGCTCGAAAGGCGGAGGCTCCAAGGGCGGTGGCTACAAAGGAGGCGGGTCCAAAGGAGGCGGGTCCAAAGGAGGCGGCTCGAAGGGTGGAAGCAAGGGAGCCGGTTCTAAAGGCGGTGCGTACAGGGGCGGCGGCGGCGGCAAGTCCGGCGGCTATAAGGGTGGCGGTAAAGGCGGCAGTAAAGGTGGTGGTAAAGGCCGGAAGGGCTCTGCCGGCGGTTACGGCATCATCGACACTGCTTCGTCCGTCGTCGGCACCGCGGCCTCGGCCGTCACGGATTTCATAGGCGGCCTGACCGGCGGCAGCACCAAACGTCGCAGACGCTAGACCAGTAACAGCCCCGTCAGGGGCGACGGATAATAGCCCA
>DATEMM010000159.1:0-3940 GCA_035275605.1 Pyrinomonadaceae bacterium | reverse complement strand
TCACCGAGGATGGCGCGGGCCGTTGCCTGTTGCAGCGCGGGCATATCGCCGTAAGCGACGATGTAGGTTTTCATCGTCGGGAATATTTGCAGCAGGTACGGGTTTCCGAAGCTGATGCCGACGACGGGCGCGTCTGTGCCAAGCAGCGCGTTAAGCGCACGCACGCCAGGCTCCGGCAAGCCGATGCTGCTGGACTGGCCCGTGCGAACGCGCCCGTAGAGCGAAGCGATGACGAGGTCCGACTTCTTCGCGCCCTCTAGCGCCTTCTGCACCTCCGCCTCCGAGGAGCGATCGTCCAGGACGACCGTCTCCATGCGCCTCCCTGCCCTGGTCATCGCGGCGACGAAAGGATTGGCTACCCAGTTGCGGTCATCACCGTTCGTGATAACCAGATTGAAGATGCGCGCGTCCGTGCGAAGACCGCTGAGCGGCAGCAGCTTCGCATCGTTGCGGACGAGCGTGATGGCGTGCTCGGCAATCTCGCGGGCCAGTTGCAAGGACTCCCGCGCCGAGACCGATTGGTCTATCTCGTCAATCGGCGTGATGCGCTGCTTGACCAGCCCCAAATCGTACTTTGCCGCGAGGACGCGTCGGGCAGACTCTTCGATTCTCTTCTCCGTGAGCCTCCCTGTGCGCACGGCCTCGCGCAAGCCCTGCATGGCGAGGGTGGCGTCAGCGCCCTCCGGCTTGAGCAGCATGTCCGCTCCGGCGAGGATGGCGCGCACTGACGCCTCGTCCTGCTTGAAATAGATGGTCAGGCCGCTCATGTCCATCGCGTCCGTGACGATCATTCCCTCAAACCCCAAGTCACGGCGAAGCAAGCCTGTCAGCGCGGGCGAGAGCGTGGCCGGGAGCGTAGCGTTCTCAACGATCACTTCGCTGTCGGCATAGGACGGCCTGCGCGTGGTCTTCTGCTCACGCGGGAGCGGGGTGATCTGCGTCGGGTCAATCTTTGGCACACCTATGTGGCCGACCATGACGGAGCCCACGCCCGCGTCAACGGCGGCGCGGAACGGGACGAGCTCGACCTTGTTCAACTCTTCGAGCGAAAAATCCAGGCCGGGCAAACCGCGATGAGAATCCGTAGCCGTGTTGCCGTGTCCGGGGAAATGCTTGGCGGTCGCAATCACGCCCTCGTCCTGCGCCCCCTTGATGAAGGCCGCGACGTAGCGCCCGACTTCCACAGGGTCCTCGCCAAAAGAGCGGACGTTGATAACAGGGTTCGCCGCATTGTTGTTGACGTCGGCGACGGGAGCCAGGACGTGCTGGATGCCGAGCGCTCGCGCCTCGCGCGCAGTAATCTCGCCCATGCGCCGCGCGTAATCGGGATTGCCGGTCGCGCCCGTAGCCATCACCCACCCGAAGTCCGTTGTGTCCTGGAGCCTCATGCCTGCGCCCCTCTCGAAATCGGCTGAGATGAGAAGTGGGCGGCGCGCGTACTGCTGCATGCGGTTGACCAGGATGACGGATTCGTAGACGGGGCTGCCGAAAAGGATAATGCCGCCGACGTGCTTCTCTTCCACCTGCCGGCGAATCGCCTTGAAAGCGTCGCTCTCACGATTGAGGAAGGTCGCGTTGATGCCGATGGAGATGAGCTGCCCGATCTTTTCGTCCAGCGACATCTTTTTCAATTCACCGTCCGCCCACTTCAACGCATCCTTCGTCGGGCGGCGCGGGTAGGCAGGGGGAAAGCGCAACGCTGGCCGCGAACTAACGACACTTAACGACGAGCCGGACCCAACGCCGAGCCCTCGTCTTTCACTGGCCACCGACCACTGACCACTGACCACTGTTATTAAGAGCGTCAGGGCGACGAATATGGACAGGGTGGGCCTGCGCTTCATCTTGATGCTTCTCCTTCCGGCAAGAGGTCTCCTATCGCGCCGCCGGGGGCGAGCTCATCCCGGCGCTCCTTCGGCGCTGGCGGGAAGGCGTAGCTCACGCCCCACGCCACCAGGAAGGTCACGCTGCTCCCGATCACGCCGTACCAGGTCCACGCCACCGGCGTCTTGAAGTAGATCAGGAGCATGACAATGATGCTCGCGGCCATGCCTATCAGCGCGGGCGGCTCGCTTACTCTTCGCAGGAAAGTGCCGACGAGGAAGACGCCGAGCACCGGGCCGTTGATTAAACCGGCGACGGAGAGCGCCACGTCCAGGGCCGAGCGTCCGCTGTTACGCATCAGGAGCGCCACGCCTATCTGCACGAGGCCCCAGAGGATGGTCAGCCAGTGCGAGACCTTCAGGTAATGTTTGTCGCTTCGGTTCGGGCGGAAAGGTTTGTAGAGGTCGTTGACGGCGGTCGCCGCAATCGAGTTGAGCGAAGAAGAGAGGGCCGCGGCGAAGATGGCCGCGACGACCAGGCCCGAAAGACCTGACGGCATGTGCTGCGTGATGAAATTGGGGAAGACCTGGTCGCCGCCCGTGAAGGGGAAGGTCGGGCGGGCGGTCGCGTAAGCGGCGTCCGTGAAGGGATGATAAAACGCGAACAGCAGCACGCCTATGAAAAGAAACCCGATGAATTGCGCGAGCACGATAGCGCCGCTCGTCAGGAGCGCCGCCGCAGCCTTGCGCGGTTTGTCCGTGCAGAGGTAGCGCTGCACTAAATACTGGTCCGTTCCGTGCGTGCTCATCGTCAAAAAGCAGCCGCCGATTAGTCCGGCCCAGAACGTAAACGTCTTCGTGAAATCGAACGCGAAGTCGAAGAGGCTGAACTTACCGTACTGCCCGCCAGAGGAGAGCGCCGTGCTCAAGCCCCCCTCGGTTGAATTGACTAGGACGACCGCCGCCGCTATCGCTCCAGCGATGTAGATGCCGAGCTGAACGACCTCGATCCAAATGACGGCCTCCATCCCGCCAAAGTAGGTGAAGACGATCATCACGACTCCGAGCAGGATGACGGAGAAGACTATCAGCGTCCCGGTGTCCGCGCCCGGCTGGAAAGCTACGTAGACGGCCGCGAGCACGAAGGCCGTGAGCAGAAGGCGTATCCCGTCGGCGATGTTGCGCATCACGACGAACAAGGACGCGGCCAGCATCTTGATCCGCCCGCCGAAGCGACGGTCCAGGAGCTGGTAGACCGTCATCAACTCTCCGCGAAAATAGGACGGGATGAAAAGGAGCGAGATGACGACGCGCCCGAGCATGTAGCCGAAGACCAGTTGCAGGAACTGGAAGTTGCCGCCGCGCGCGAACGCAATTCCTGGGACGGAGATAAAGGTGATGGTCGAGGTCTCTGTGGCGACGATGGAGGCGGCGATGGCCCACCAGGGAACCGTGCGGTCGCCCAGGAAGTAGTCGCGCGTCGTCTCCTGCTTGCGGGCGAACCACGTGCCCATCAGGACGACGCCGATCAGGTAGCCGAAGATGATGGCAAGATCGAGCAGTCTCATTCAGATGCTGGAGGTCAGATGCCAGATGTTAGTAGAACGGGCGACAGACGACTAGCATCCAGCATCCGGCATCAGGGTGTCAATCTGTTGTCTCGCTCTACGCCTTCGGCTCGCCCGCCGAACCGGCCGTTTGAAGAGATTCGACAGCCTTTTGCACAACGCCATTCGCCTGTGCCAGAGCACGCTCGGCCTCCGTGCGCCCGCGCCCGCTCTTACTCATCACGAGCGCCAGGCGCAAATCGCCGCCCGCGGCTTCGAGCCCGCTTTGCGCGTCCGTCTCGCTCAACCCTGTTTCCGCCGAGAGAATTCTCAAGGCCCGCGCGCGCAGCTTCACGTTGCGCGTCAAGAGGTTCGTCATGCGGTTGCCAGTGACGTAGCCGAGGCGAATCATCGTCGCGGTCGAGAGCATGTTGAGAACCATCTTCTGGGCCGTCCCGGCCTTGAGCCGCGTCGAGCCCGCGATGACCTCCGGGCCGACGACCGGAACGATGCTCACCTCCACAGCGCGCGTAATCTCCGAATCCGGCACGCAGGTGAGGGCCACGGTAA
>DATEMM010000158.1:0-3092 GCA_035275605.1 Pyrinomonadaceae bacterium | reverse complement strand
CGCCCCGGCACATCATTAGCGTGGACCAGGTAGTGCATAGCGCCCGGATGGCCCGGATTTCGCTCGTAAACGCGTAGGAGAATTTCTGCGGCCCTGTCGGCATGTGTTCGGGAAATGGTATTCGAGGGGGCTGTCGCCAGGTGCGCCAGGGCGTAGAACGCGGCCGCCTCAGAATCATCCTGGAATGCGGCATAAACCTTTTCCAGGGCCTGCTCCCAACGCCTGATGCGTAGCCAGTAATCCGATGAAGCCGGATCGAGGAAAAACGCCTCCGCCGTGGCCACGAAGAGCCGTTCCCGCTCCGTCCGAGGCTGAAGGGCCTTGGCCTTCTGCACTTCCTCCCACCCACGCCTGAGCGCTTCCGCGCGCGGCCTCGTCGGCCAGAGCGGCTGAAACAGTGTCGTCGCAATTCCCCAGTGGGCCATAGCGCACTGAGGGTCGGTCCTTGCAACTAGCTCGAATGCCTCCCGCGCCTGTGGGTAAGTCATGTGATGTAGGAGCGCCACCGCTCGATTGAATTCCACCTGAGCTTGTTTCGAGCAGGTGATGGGAAAATTAACCGTGCCCAGGTCGTGGCCGTCATGTTGTTGGGCCAGGACTCTGCGTTCGCCCGCGTAGCCCCCAAGCCATGCGACCAGCAGGCCGACTCCGAGCCATAAGCAGACGCGGCGAAGCGTGCGCGCCGCTGACTTACTTGACTCCTGGCCGGATAGTCTTCCGCTCGTCATACTCGCTTCCTCCATTCGCCGCCTCTCCCGAAAGCACTCCGCTCACTTCGATTCTACTTCCGATGGAGCCGAAGCCTTCAACACAATATAGCGTTTGTGCCCAATTTCATCACGGGAACTAAACGGTAGTTGATATGTTTCGTAGCCCTCTTTCGCTACGGACAAGTATGAAAGAGACGCAATCGAGGCGGCGGGTTGAATGAGTTGTTAGGCGTATCGTTTGGGTTACTTCAACACCTTCTCTAGTCTTTTGACGAATTCCTCTAAGGTAATCCCAATAGCCTGGCATATCTCCCGAACCTCTAACAAGTCCAACTTGCGCTGACCGCTTTCATATCTTGAAACATAGGCTTGGTCTTTTTCGATACGTGCGGCTAACTCAACCTGCGTCACGCCAGCTTCGAGTCTCACTTCACGCAGGAGGTCAGTCATACGATTACGCTGAGTCATGTAAATTCTCTTCTTCACCCAATATGTTCATATTGACGCCGGAAGATGAGCCGCTCAATCTCATCAATGGGGCGATTGAAAGAGGTAAAAGTCGGACGCATTAACTGCCGCACGATTACAGAGCTATACGCTTAACGCCTGAATTAACCGGGCAGGAAGAATACGGACTAACAGCCGCCAGTAAAGACGCCCATTGGGGCGTCTGCTACAGCACCCGGCCAGGCAGACCATCTTGACTTTTTCAGAAAGAGCATTAAAGTAGATTCTGCGAAATCCTTCTTGCCCGCCCTCACTCAAAATTTGAAACTTCCACAGATTTGAGGCTTATGAGCAACCTCTACCGCTGCGCACGCGTGTGCCAGCGCCCATCTCTTCTTTCGATTCGGCCTTTCTTTCGGGCGGTTTTCGTTCTCATCCTCGTTTGCGCAGCGCACCAATCTGCACGAAGCGCGCCCGAATTAATCAGCGCGCCCAACTCGACGCGCGCCGTCGCGCTCGAATCCGTGACCTGGAGGAATGAACCCTTCCAGCCCACACAGCCCAACCCGTTCAGCTCCGACAACCGGACGCGCATCATGCTCTTCGCCAGGAACCTGGATTTGCTGGCGGGCGAGGGCGCATCTGCCGTCAGCGCAGAGGCTGAGGACGCCGCTCGCACACGCTACCCTCTCGTAGTCGAATACGTCGGCAAGGTTCCTGGATTCGAGTGGATGAGTTCCGTCATTGTCAGACTGAACGACAATCTGGGAGACGTGGGCGACGTTCTCATCGGCATCAGCCTGCGAGGCGCTGCGAGCAACCGCGTCCGCGTCGGCATCGGGCACATCGGGGGAGGTCCGCCTGATGATGGAGTCTTCGTCCCTGTGCCGGATTTGGGCGCGGGCGCTAGCCTGCATGGCAAGCGCGTCTTTCCGTCGGACAATCCCTGGAACCAAGACATCTCGGGCCTCCCCGTGGACCCAAATTCCAGCAATCTGATTGCCAGCATGGGACTCAGTACGGGCCTGCATCCGGATTTTGGCACAGTCTGGGCGGGCGCTCCGAACGGCATCCCCTATATCGTCGTCTCCGGCACACAACCGAAAGTAGCAATCACTTTCACCGCCTACGGGAGCGAGAGCGACCCTGGGCCATACCCTGTCCCATCGGACGCACCGATTGAAGGCGGGCCAGGCTCCACGGGCGACAGGCACGTTATCGTCATTGATCGGGACAACTGGAAACTCTACGAGCTGTTCTCGGCTTACCCGGTCAACGGCGGCGCGAGCTGGAGGGCGGCGGGCAGCGCGGTCTTCGATTTGAACTCTAACGCGCTCAGGCCCGCCGGCTGGACTTCGGCGGACGCGGCGGGGCTCCCAATCTTTCCGGGACTCGTGCGCTACGACGAGGTCTTCGAGCAGGGAGAGATCACGCACGCCTTGCGCTTCACGGCGCAGACGACGCGCAAGGCTTATGTCTATCCGGCGCGACATTTCGCGAGCGACAACACGAGCCCAAACCTCCCGCCGATGGGTATGCGCGTGCGGCTCAAAGCCTCGTTCGACATTTCGCGCTTTTCGCCGTCGATGCAGGTCATCCTCACGGCGCTCAAAAAGTACGGAATGATTCTGGCCGACAACGGCAGCAACTGGTACATCAGCGGCGCGCCGGACCCGCGCTGGGACGACGACGAACTAAATACGCTGAAAGGGGTCAAGGGCTCAGACTTTGAAGTCGTGCAGATGGGAACGATTGTGGATAAGTAAGAAGCTTCAGACTTCAGCTATCCCTGGTCGAGTTGGTCTACGCGCCCTTTCTCTATGGCGCGCTCGGCCAGGCGTCCGCAGGCCAGAACCAGTTGGCCCAGGCCCGCGAACCGCTCGTCCTTCGTCAGTCCCTGCCGGTATCTGTAGTAGATTTGCTGGACGATGCCTG
>DATEMM010000157.1:0-15581 GCA_035275605.1 Pyrinomonadaceae bacterium | reverse complement strand
CGCGCACCGTCCACGTCGTCTTCGCGCCGACGCGCGTGCAGGGCGAAGGCGCGGGGGCGGAGATCGTTCAGGCCATCAGACTCCTGAACGATTTCAACGAGGGCGCGTTAGCGGATGGGCGTGAGGACGAGGCGATTGACGTTATCATCGTCGGGCGTGGCGGGGGCTCGGCGGAAGACCTCTGGGCCTTTAACGAAGAGGGCCTGGCGCGCGCCATACGCGCTTCCGCCATCCCAGTCATCTCGGCCGTCGGGCACGAGACGGATGTGACCATCTCGGACTTCGCCGCGGACCTGCGCGCGCCCACACCTTCTGCCGCCGCTGAGTTGGTCGCCGCGCGCGAAGATGAATTGGAAGCTTACGTCTACGCCCTGACGCGTGACCTCTTACGCTCCGTCCGCTCGCAAGTGGTGGACGCGCGCCTCAGAGTGCAGGAAGCAGCGATGTCGCCCGCCTTCGACGAGGTGCGCGAGCGTCTGCACGAAGCGAAGACGAGCGTTGACGACGCGGCGCACAGGCTTGAAACTCTGATGATGCGTAGAGCACAGATGGCCAGGAGGGCGGCGGACGCCGTCGGCCGTCGTTTGTCGCCCGCGCGCCTGGGCGCACGCGTCTCGGCGGCGCGGGCCAGGTTTATTATTCTCAGCGCAACGCGCGACGCAGCCGCCACGGCGAGGCTGGAAAACGCGCGCGCTCGCCTGGCGATGGCCGCCGCCTCGCTCGACGCGCTCTCGCCCCTCAATGTTCTCAAGCGCGGCTACGCGATGGCGGAAGACGAGGGGGGAAACCTCCTGCGCGACGCGAGCCGGGCAGAGGTGGGCTCTCACCTGCGTTTACGTTTGGCGGAAGGGCGCTTGCTCTGCCGCGTGGAAGAAGTGGAGAAAGGATAGATGTCCGTTCCCGTGCAAAATAACCCCCAGCCGCCGCAGAAGCGGAGCCGTTTCGTAGTCAATCTGGATCGCGGCGCAGGGACGCCTCCGCCGCACTATTCGCCGCAGGGCCAGCAACCCTACGGCGGCTACGGGCGGAAGAAGAGGTGGCCGCGCGTCCTCATCATCCTCGGCTCGATCCTGCTGCTGCTCGTCGTGGGCGCGTTCCTTTACTGGCAGTATTACAAGACCAAGCCGGCCTATTCGCTGGCGCTTCTGGTTGACGCGACGCAGCGCAACGACGCGGCGGCCTTCGACCGCGTGGTGGACACGGGGCGCGTGGTCGAGAGCTTCGCGCCGCAGGTGATAGACGAGGCGACGGGGAGGCTTGGAACGGCGCTGACGCCAGAGCTGCGACAACGCGTAGAGGCGCTCGTCCCGTTGATTCTGCCGAACGTCACGGAGAGTTTGCGCGGCGAAGTGATGAGGCGCATCAGGGAATTGACGGCGCGCGCCGAAGGCAAACCCTTCTTCCTGATCGCTCTCACCATCCCCTACATCGTGGACATCAAACAGGAGAATGACACGGCGACTGTCAGGGCGAAGGAGGGCGAGCGAAATCTGGAGCTGACGATGCAGCGCACCCCCGACAAACTCTGGAAGGTGGTGGGCGTCAAAGACCCGACGCTTGCCAAGCGCATCGTTGACGACATCGCCAAAGAGCTTCCGGCCATAGGGACGGGGCTGGAGAACGAGGTGCGCAGGGAGATAGAGAACAGGCTCCCTGGGATTTTGCCAGGGTCGTCAAAAGGCAAAAAGCGTTGATGAAGGTTCAGCGTTCTCAGTCCCCGCAGATTGTTTGATGGCTGACAGCCAACGAGGCCCAAATGAAAAAGACAGAGGTGCGTGGCAAAACTTTCGAGACGCAACTGGCGGCGCTGGAACGGGTCGTGCGCGAGCTGGAGCGCGGCGACCTGCCGCTCGAAGAGAGCCTGAAATTATTCGAGGAGGGAGTCAGACTCTCGCGCGAGTGCCAGGAAAGGCTGAGCCAAGCAGAGCGCCGCATAGAGGTGCTGCTGCGCGATAGCGAAGGCCGCCCCGTCTTGGGTGAGTTCGACGAAGAGGACGCGAATGATTTCACGCGCGCGAGCGTGGACGAGGCCGTGGATGATGAGAGCGTCTTCTGAAATCTCTTCCGTAACGGATGAGAGCGAAGTACGCGCGCGCCTCGCGCGCTATCGCACTCTCGTTGACGAGCGGCTAAACCAGCTTGTGCCAGCGGAGACGAGCGGGCCGGAGGGCGTCGAGAGCGCGATTCGCTGGAGCCTGTTCGCAGGGGGCAAGCGTTTTCGCCCGGCGCTGCTGCTGGCGACCGGCGAGGAGTTCGGCGCGCGGACGGAGAGCCTGATTGACACTGCCTGCGCGCTGGAATTGATTCACACCTATTCGCTCATACACGACGACCTGCCTTCGATGGACGACGACGATCTGAGGCGCGGACGCCCGACCTGTCACATACGGTTCGGTGAGGCGACAGCAATCCTCGCTGGAGACGCGCTCCAGACTCTGGCCTTTCAGACGATTGCGGAGGACGAGAGCTTGCGGGCCGAGGTGCGCGTGGCGCTGGTGAGTGAGCTTGCGCGTGCTTCCGGGACACCAGAAGGGATGGTGGCCGGACAGGCGCACGACCTCGCGGCCGAATCTAGAGAAGTTTCAGGCGAGGAGTTGGAGCGCATCCACCGGCTCAAGACCGGCGCGTTGATAGTTTGCGCGGCGCGCTCGGGCGCAAGGATTGCGGGCGCGAGCGCGACGGAGTTACAAAGCGTCACACGCTACAGCGCCGCGCTCGGGCTCCTCTTCCAGATTACTGACGACCTGCTGGACGTGACGGCGACGGCCGAAGATTTAGGCAAGACGCCGGGCAAGGACGCGCGCTCGCGCAAGGCCACCTACCCGGCGCTCTACGGAATAGACGCCACGCGCGAACGAGCCAAAGCCGCATACGACGAAGCCCTCGCCGCGCTCGATGAAATCGAAAGACCGACACCGTTCCTGCGCGCCATCGCGCGCCTGATTCTTGAGCGCCGGGCTTAACTGCTTTAGAATTGCCGAGAGGATTCAGATGTCCAAACTACGAGACACAAGCCAGCAAAATCAGCCTGAAAGTAATGTGCGCCGGGCGCGTGTCCCGAATTTGCCCTTAGAAAAAATGTCTGACTTAGGGCGGGACTTAGCAAAGCTCAGCCGTGAATATGCGGAGTCCGGCGAAGAATTGTTAACCGAAGAAGAGATAGAGGTTGAAATCGCACATCGCCGAGGCGGGTTACAAACAAGATAATGCCGCCTAAACAGCCCACCTTTGTTGATGCCTCTGTGCTAATCAATGCCATAGTAGGTTCAGACGCTGCACGAAAGATGCGCGCCTTAAGTGTGCTTGGCGACCCCGACCGGGAATTTGTTGCCACACGCTTCCTTCAACTGGAAGTAATCCCAATTCCATTAAAATTTAATAAGAAAAAAGAGGCCGCTTTCTATGCGCGATTCTTTAAGGGCGTGACTACCTGGGTTGACCCGGCTTCAATTATTCAATCCGCGTATGACCTGGCTTGTCAGCATGGCCTCGGAGCAATAGACGCCCTGCATCTGGCAGCGGCCCGTGCTGCTCGCGCTGAATTCGTTTCCGCCGAGCGGCCTACAAAGCCTATTTATTCAGCCTACCCCAATGCAGTTTCGATTTATTGAGGGCGATAAGAAGGGGAAATCTCCAAGCTGGACTCTCAGATTCAGAACCTCAAAATCCCCTTCTTAACTCTGCTTTTAATCTCCTGCACTTCAGGCGTTAAGGCTTAACCTCCGGCCTTCATTGGTATCCAGAAATCGCGCGGGTAGAGTCTGTGGACGCGGGTGTCTGTGCCCTCGACCGTCTTCAGGTAATCTTCGTAGATGGCGATCTGCTTTTCCGGGCCGATGACGAAGAAGATGCCGCCCGCGACGTCCTTAGCCTTCACGCCGTAGCCGGGCAAGATTCTGGCGTAAACCTGATCCATGCGCTTGTAAAGCTCGTCCGCCAGCTTAGGATTGCGTCTGAGGTCCAGAATCGCACGGCGGAAGCGCGCGACCACCTCCGGCGTCATCCCGTCGGCCAGATCGTTCGCCATAGACTCGCCGCGCACCTCGTATTCCGAGGCGGAACGAAAGCCCGTGAAGGCCTGCGCGATGGCGTACTCGACCAGGTTGGGATCGCGCGGCGCTTTCTTCAATTCCTCTATCACGAAGCGGAGGGTTTGCGGCAACTCCGGCGTGCGCTCCGCGTAGTAGCCCATGCGGCCCAGGGACGGAGAGCCGCGAAAGCCGTTGCTGTAAGCCAGTCCTGCGCCCCACGTCTTGATGAAGATGCCGTGCGCGCCGCCACCCGCGTAGAGGCGCGAGGCCAGATACTGAAGCAGCTTTTCAGTGTCAGCGTCCTTGAAGCTGGCCGCCGGGGCCGAGTTGAGAAAGACGCCGCTCTGCGAGTTCGGGTTGACCAGCCCGACGAAGAGAGGCGAAGCAGCCTCCGGCATGCGCCCGCGCAGGCGCGCGTCAATCAACCTCACGCCCGAGCGTTTGACTGCTTCGGCCTTCCCCGTCTGCAAACCCGTGAGTAGATTGTTGACGCTTGTGGCAAGCTTCTGCTGCGTGGGGCGCGACGCGATCATGAACATGCGCGCGTCTCCAGCCCTCAACAGCCGCTGCCTGAGCGTGTTCAAATTGGCGAGCGTCTTTTCGGGCGCGACGAGCAGATCTTGCCGGATTTGATTAGCGAGGTAAGACCAGTCCGCCGCGAGCGACGAATCAGGAATGTCCGCGAGCATCTGATCCAGGTCTTTCGCCGCCTCGATGGCAAGCGCCTTCGCCCCCGAAGGCAGTTTGCTGAACTCCATCTTCAGGTCGTTGTAGTACCTGTCCAGCGCACTACCCTTCTGCATGAACAGGAGCAGGTTCTTGAGGTGCTCGCGCTCGGCATTCGCCTGCGGCGCGGCGGCCAGTTTCTCCAGGAACGCGTCGATGGCCTCACGGTCGCTGCCTGTGCCAGCGTCCTTGAGCATCCAGCGCAGGCGGTGCGCGTTGTGCGTCTGCGTCAGAAAAGAGGCCGTGGAAAGTAGCAGCGGATTGTCCTGCCGCCAGTAGGCGTCCGCAGGGTTGTTGACCCAGGATTCCTCAGACCCTTGTGTCCTGTTTCTAAGAGAGCTCAAAGATTGATCCACGACGTCGCGTATGCGCGCTAGGTTCTCTGGCCGCCAGTCGGGGCTGGTCAGAACCAGCTTCATCCACCCGATGGCCCGCTCGGATTCCGTGTCGTCGTTGCCCGCGCCGCGCACGACCAGCTCGGCTCGGTCGGTCGAAAAGTTGGTGCTGAAATAAGCGTTGAGCGCCAGAATCTCCTTGCGCAGCATCTCGCTCATCTCTTCATAGGAGACAGGCTTCCCGTCCTTGATGACTCCGACGCGGGTCAGCAGCGCCGGAAGGATTGAGAGGTAGACAAGCTCCTCGTCTGGCACAGCATCCAGGCGAAGCGCCAGCCCCGTCGTCGCGCTCGTCATGTTGTCGAAGGTCGAAGCCACCAGGGGCACGCCACCCGCGAGCGTCTGGACCTTGTAGTCGAGCTGGTCGTCCAGAGAGAGCGGGGGCTTTTCGACAAAGCGTGTGGCAGTCTCCTGCTTCGCCAGTTGTTCAAGCCGCACGGTCTCAGCATCGTACTCGGCCTTGTACCGGCTGATGGCCTCCTGGTCGCTCGCCACACCGTATTTGGTTTTCAGTCGCGCCAGCTCCGCCACGACGCGCGCCTGCCGGTTGGCCTCTTCCTGCTTGATTAACGCGGGCGACGGGCGCGCGGCCGTAGCAAAGGGCGTCGTGTTGGTCAGCTTCCACTTGGGCAGGTAGTCGCGCCAGAAGTTTTGATTGCCGGAGAGGAGCTTTTCGACGAAGTCCAGCTCCGGTTTCATGGTCAGCGACTTGCGAAAGTCCGTGGATTTACCGAGACGATAGAGGTGCGAAATCCAGGCCGCGCTCGTACTGCGAAAGCCAAACCCCGGAGGCGAGTTGACGAACTTGCTCAGGGCGCGCCGGCTCTGGATGATGCGATTCTTCAGGCGCGTGTTGAATTCCGCCAGCTCCGGCGAACCGTCTTTCCAGGCGGCCACGCGCGCCAGTTCTTCCAGGACCTTCGCGCGGACCTGCCCGATCTTCTCTTCCGTCATGTTGGCCGGGGCAACGTCGCCAAGGCCAATGAAGACTGGTTGCCCCAGGTCGTCGTTGACGGAGCCGAAAACGCTCTTGGCCCCCGTCTCTATCTCGCGCGTCTTGGTATCGACGAAGCGCTTGTAGAGGTTGGTGGTCGCGTCACCTGCCAGGTTTTCCAGAAAGAGTTCGAGCAGGACCAGCTCGCGCGTGTCCAGCTTCAGGGCGGCGGGCCAGGTGAAGACCATAGCGCCCGGCTGCTGGTCGTTCCTGTGCGGGTAATCAACGATCTGAATCTTTCCCGGCTCCGACGGAGGCGGCGCGGGCAGCTCCGCCTCCGTCATGAACTTCCATTTGCCGGCGTTCGGCTCCAGCCGGTTGAGAATCCCGTCCAGCTTCGTGAGCAGCTCACCGAGCGGCATCTCCTTCGGGAAGGAGCCGATCATGCCCATGTTGCCCAGGTGATAATTGTCGCCGTGGAACTTGCGTATGTCCTCGGCCTTCATCTCGCGAATCGCCTCAGGCGTTCCCCCGGAAGAGTAGGAGAGCGGGTGAGACTTGCCGTAAAGCGCCTGGTCTATCGCGCGGAAAAGACGGTAGGCCGGGCGGTCGAAGGAGCTGACCATCTCGTTGTAAACTGTCCCCTTCTCTTCGAGCCTGAGCGTTTTGTCCGCGGGGTTTTCCGTCACGCCGAAGTTGCGCACCTCGCGGCGAATCTCTTCATCCGTGTAGTCCGGGTGGAGCAGCGCGTCCATCTTGCGCTCGAAGAGTTTGTAGAAGACCTCTGGACCGGCCGCCGTGTGAAACTGGTAAGAGGTGCGCCACTGCTCCGTGAAGGCGGTGGAGCCAGCGAGCGACATATTTTCGAGGCTGGCGACCGCGCGCCCGACGTTCCCTTTGCCGAGCAGGAGGTGCTCCTGCGTGTGCGGCTCGCCCATGTCAGAGGTCGGATAGGAGTTGACCCAGATGAAGCCCTGCGGGACGGATTGGATTTGCAGGTAGTCGAGGACGAACCCTGTGCGCGCGTGAACGAAGCGCCCGCCCATCGGCTGGTCCGCGCCGTTCAGGTAAATATTCGCGGTGCGAAAACCATTGACTACTTTCCCGGCGGACAAATTCTCCAGGCCGCTGTCACCGCCGCCGCTCCCCTGTGCGAAGGCCAGGGGAAAGCTGTTGAAGAGGAGCGAGAGACAGGTCAGCATCGTTACGAGAAGAGATGGGTATCTGGCGTTCATGTGAATCTCCTGCGAGTGAAGAAAATTCCAACTGCTAAGCACGGAAGGCTTCGACCACTTCGTCTGCGTGGGCCTCGACGTTCACCTTGTCGAAAATCTTCTTAATCTTGCCCTGCTCGTCAATCAGGAAGGTCTTACGGGCGAGCCCCATGTATTTCTTGTCGCCCCACGTCTGCTCGCCGTAAACGCCGTAGGCTTCCGAAACCGTTCGGTCCGTGTCGCTGAGGAGCGTGAAGGGGAGGTTGTACTTGGAGATGAAAGCCTGGTGCGACGCCTCGTCGTCGAGCGAGACGCCGAGGACTTTGATATCGTTCTCCTCAACCGTCGAATAGTTATCGCGGAAAGAGCATGCCTCTTTGGTGCAGCCCGGCGTGTCATCCTTCGGGTAGAAATAGAGCGCCACCTTCTGGCCGCGAAAATCAGAGAGTTTGACCTCTTTGCCGTTCTCATCACGCGTCTGGAAATCGGGCGCGCTGTCGCCTTCTTTAAGCATCTCGAAGTGCCTCCGTATGAAATGTCTGTTGGATTAGAGCTTGCCGCTCATTCTAGCATTAAAGGTTCAGTCAGCGCGCATGCGTGTGCGCTCTGGTCGTGTCTTCGATTGATTATAAATAAGATAATCTGAAGGGAGTCTACGAGAGCCCCGAAGGGGCGATAATAAGATAGCCTGGGGCATCGCCCCAGGAACCTGGCACATATTCAATACAGAGCCCTGAAAGGGCGAAATACATATTCCGCCCTTACAGGGCTTGATCCTTAAACTTGCATCTATTCCTGGGGCGATGCCCCAAGCTTTCATATCTCGCCCCGTTGGGGCTTTCGGACTAGTTCTTGACGGAGCGAGCTTTCTTAATTTTGAGAGACTTTAAAACTCTTGAGGGCGCGCTTCGACAGGTCCTTAAAAACCTTGTCCCTGCGAGAGGCCGCGCGCCCCTTCTCGGAAAGATCCGCGGCCGTCAGCCCCGTGCCACCCAAATTCTCTGAGTAGATGATGAGCAACTCGTTGCGGCGCGCGTCGTCAACGAGCCGGACGAAACGCTGGAAGAGAACCTCTTCACCTTCCAGGTAGTAGCCCTTTCCTTCCAGAAAGGACGCGGCGTGTGCGGTGTCCGAGTCCGGGTAGCTCTTCCTGAACGCAGCCACGTTAAAAGCAGCCATGTCGTACATGAAATCCAACCCGCCGAGCGTGACCTTGTCCTTCAGGTCGTAGCTGTAGGTGTTCGTGTTGCTCGGCAGGTAGCCCTCGAACTGCACCATGAACATCTGCCTGATGCGGTTGCCGCGAGAGGCCGAGACGAAGAAGAACTGCTCGACCTGCGCGTTGTTGTAGAGAATGAAGCTCTGCGTGCCGACGTACTTGAATTCCTTGCCGAAGCTGATTCGGATTGGCGGCAAGGAGTCAGAGACGAGCGTCCGGCCCGTGACCCTTCGCTGCTGTAATGGTCTGGCTGCCAGCCTTTCAGTTAATAGCTTGAGGTTTGCTCGCGCGCCGGACCCGGCGGGCAATAGCAGTGCTGGAACTACGGCGGCTATCAGGATAAGGATTGCTCTTTTCATAGAGCGAATCATCTCTAATCCGGTCGCGGACCGCAAGCCCAAATGTGGCGGCGAAGAGGCAAAGAGTTTGACAAAGCCCGGCCATTCCGATAATAGATGTTGCGCGTCAAACAGTGTCCGGCCCTTACAGAATAATCACTCACCAAAGCCTTCGAAGGAGATTACATGAAACGAAAACTGCTCGTCTCACTCGCACTCATCTCGCTCGGCCTCGTCCTGGCCCTTAGCGGCGTCAGCTTCATCAACAAAGCACGCGCGGGCGCTGCCACGTCGTTTAGTCCCGGCGCTGCAACTTTAGCCATCAGGGCTGCGGCAGCCAAGCGCCAGCGCTGTGCCACTAAAGACCTGGACGACAACTCGGCCGGAGAAATACAGACGTCTCTCAGCCAGTTCAACAAAGGTCGCGGGCAGATTAGAAAGTCCGGCTCCGTGACGGTTCCCGTCTACTTTCACGTCGTCAACAAGGGCAAAGGAATCGCTAACGGCGACGTCTCCATGACTATGCTCCGGGCCCAGGTGGACGTGCTGAACGCCTCTTACAGCGGCGCGACCGGAGGGGTAGACACTCCTTACAGGTTCGTCCTGGCCGGGGTTGACCGCACGACGAACGTGGCGTGGTTCAACGCCGGGCCGGACACAGCGGCCGAGCGCGAGATGAAGACGGCCCTGCACATAGGCAGCGCGGGCGTGCTCAACTTCTACACGAATAATGCGGGAGGCTTCCTGCTGGGTTGGGCGACGTTCCCCTTCTGGTATGCGAGCGACCCCGCGATGGACGGCGTCGTCTGCCTCTACTCGTCACTACCGGGCGGGAGTGAAGTGCCCTACAACGAGGGCGACACGGGAACACACGAGGTCGGCCACTGGCTCGGTCTCTTCCACACCTTCCAGGGCGGGTGCGCGGCCGTCTACAACGACCTGGTCGCGGACACACCGGCGGAGCGCAAACCGGCTTTCGGTTGTCCGACGGGTCTAGACACCTGCCCGAAAGAGGGCATCGACCCGATTGAAAACTTCATGGACTACTCGGATGACCCCTGCATGTACAAGTTCACGGCCGGGCAATCGGCGCTCATGGAATCGCTCTCGCTGCAATATAGAGGACTGTAGAAAGCATGGCGGATTGTACGATTGCGGATTGCGGAATGCAGATTTCGGATTTAAGAACGGTTTTTCTTTTCAATCCGCAATCCGCAATCCCAAATCCGCAATCGACTACCATTCTCCGGCGTAAGCGGTCTTGTAGGGGTCTGAAATTGAGTTCAGGTACTGCCAGTGCAGTCTGGCCAGTTGCCTGACGTGAAGCAGGTCGTGCGCGACCCAGGAGGCCAGAAGGTCGCCGGCACGGATTCGGCCTTGCGGGTGCTCGTAGACGTTTTCGAGGCGCGGCTCTTTCAATCCCTTCAGCCACTCGATGGATTTTCGCCGCTCTCCCAGAAATCTTTCCAGCGACTCCGTCAGCTCGCGCTCGTTATACTTGCGCTCGACGGCCCAGCCGGGCGGGTCTATCGGCGGCCAGCGCTTCTCCGGGTGATGCAGAATTGAATCGAGCCGGAAGCGGAAGTCGTCTCTTTCTTCGTCGTAAAGGTGGTTGACGACTTCCAGAATTGACCACTTGTCTGGCGCGGGTTTCCACACCGCCTGCGCGCCGCAGACGCCGCGCACCAGATTCTCAAAGACGCCCGCGCCGTTTGCCAGGCGGGTGATGTGATAGGTCAAATCATTCTCTGCGCTCATTCGCGCTCCCTCAGGATTTTCAGGTACGCACGCACCGCTTGAGAGAGCCCCATCTCCAGCGCGTCCGCGACGAGGGCGTGGCCGATGGAAACTTCCAGGACGTTCGGAATCGAGCAGAACTTGCCCAGATTTTCCAGATTAAGATCGTGCCCGGCGTTGACGCCAAGGCCCGCGCTCTGTGCCAGCTCGGCCGCGCGCCTGAATTGCTCGAACACCGCTTCCGCTCCGTCCGTGCCGTAAGCTGCGGCGTAAGGCTCCGTGTATAACTCTACGCGGTCCGCCCCGATCTCCTTTGCCCTTTCAACGTCGGGGCTGTCTGCGTCCATGAACAGGCTGACGCGGATTCCCAGACCCTTTAACTCTTCGACGATGGGTCGCAGGCGCTCGCCCTCTTCGTTGAGATTCCAGCCGTGGTCCGAGGTGAAGGCTTCGGGGCTGTCTGGCACAAGGGTGCACTGGGTCGGTTTTACACCGCGGACTATCTCCATGAATTTCGGGAAAGGATTCCCCTCGACGTTGAATTCGACTTCGGGCGTCGCGGCCAAAAGTTCCGACAGCTCGAAGACGTCCGAGGCCCTGGCGTGACGCTCATCAGGGCGAGGATGAAGCGTGAGCCCGTGCGCGCCAGCTTCGACGCAAATCTCTGCGGCGCGCCGGACGCTCGGGATGCCGAGGGTGCGCGAATTTCTGAGCAGGGCGACCTTGTTGAGATTTACGCTGAGCTTCGTCATTGCTTCGTCATTTCGGGCCATCCGGCTTCGGCAGGTGGCCCAACTCGGCCAGGATGCGTCTGGTCAGCTCTATCCGCTTGTCGCGTATGGACACGTAACTCGGCCCTTCGATGTTCGTCGCGAAGAAGTAGACGTTGCCTTTGGTCTCCAGGTAGCCGACGAACCAGCCGATATATGTCCCTTCGCTGATGGTGCCGCCGCCCGTCTTTCCGCTCAGCTTGTAGGCGGGCGTCTTCTCCAGAACGAGAATGTCTTTGACGATTTCGACCGAGCGTTTAGAGACGGGCAAGCGGCCCGCGTAGAACTTTTTCAGGAACTCTATCTGCTCGTCCGCGGAAATCCTCAGCGGCCCTCCGAGCCAGAAGTCATCAATGCGGCCGGAGACATCTTTGTTCCCGTAATCAAACGCCGTGACGAATTTTCTCATCCTCTCTTCGCCGACGCGCAGGGCCAGCTCGCGGTAGTACCAGACGACCGAGTATTTGATTGCGGTGCGCAGCGTCTGGTCCTGCCCCCAGTGCTTGAAAGGCTCCTGGTCCCAGTTGTCCTGGGGCGGATACTTCTCGCGGTTCCAGGGAATGACGAACTCGCTGTCGCGTATGACCCCGGTCTCCAGGCCGATGAGCGAGTTCGGAATCTTGAAAGTCGATTTGGGGCTGAAGCGCTCGCGGCAGCGCTGCTCGTTGTAGCGCAGGTAGCGGTCGTTCTTCAGGTCGTAGAGCACAAAAGCGCCGTTGGTCTCTTTGAAGAACGAGCTTAAATCCTGCGCGCTGGCCGAAGCCCCGGCCAGGAAAGCAGCCGCGATGATCAATAAGAGTGAGACGGTCCTCACTGTTTTCATGCTCTATTAATTCCTTTCCTTCCGTAATTGAAGGTTGCGTGCAAATTGCCGCCCCGTCTAATTGCGTGCCGCGTAGCGGCCGTCTGAATTTAGCCCGGCCTTTCAAGGCCGGGAACACGGACGAAATAAAATGGGCGTCGCGTCAGCGATGCGTCAACCAATGCGGCCTCTAGGTTCATGCGTCGCTGACGCGACGCATCTTGAATGGCGATTGCGGACCCGGCCTTGAAAGGCCGGGCTAAACTCAATTGGCCGCTACGCGGCAATGCGCGCGCGGCTTAATTCAATTTACCGCTTACTTGGAAACCGGAAACTTCTCCGTGAGGATGTCTCTGAAGGCCGTCAGGCTGGGCGTCGTCGGTGGGGCTTTCACGTCTTTCCCCTGCAAGACCTCTCGGCCCTTCACTCCGTAGATGGGTTTGTTGATGTTGTTGTCCGGGTCAATGTACGCGCCGTCCAAAAAGTCTGAGTCGATGTCCATCCCTTTTAATTTTCCGTCCACGAGCATGTACATGATGACGCCGACCCCGCTCATGTCCAGGTCCGCCTGACGGGTCAGTTTCCCGACGGGGCCGGCCACCCCGGCCCGCAGGTCCTTGAACAAAAACCTTCCCTCCTGGAACCAGTCGGGCGTGCTCTTACTCATGAAGAGGATGACGAGGTCAAAGGATTTCGCGCCCGCGATCTTTAGGCTGAAGTGCGAGCTGCCGAACCTGTAATAAGAGGGGAGGCTCCACCCATCGGAGAGGCGGCTGCAAACGACGCCGTATCCTTTCATCCCCTGCGAAAAAAGCATGTTCAGCCTAACGACGTCTGGGAAGACGGCGATGGCCTGCGCGCGCTGAAAAAACTCCTTCGGGATGGACTCGTCCTCGGGCAGCTCCGTGATGAGTTTGATCGTCTTGGCGGAGTTTTGTGAGCGCCGGACGGCCGTGTCCAGATTCGTCTGGCCGTAGGACGCCTGCGCCGGAAAGAAAGAGATGAGAATGCCGGCCAGAAAACTGAGCAGGCTCTTCAGAAGTGTTTTTCGTTTCATGGCAGATGCTCTCTCTTAAAGAATGAGTTTGGGTAGTGTTGCCGGTTCGGCAAGAGTATGTTGAAAGCGACAGCCATACTACATCCGCCTCATGGCGGAGACAACCCGGCCTCCCACAGTAGACGCAGGGGGTGAGCCTCACCGCTGCTCAAAAGACTTACGCGCTGCCTGCGGCCTTCTGCATCGCGCGCAGTTCTTCGGGGATGAATGAAGTGATCTGGTGCGTCACGAGGTGGCCGTCGGCGAAAGCCTGGTAGAGCATGAAGTCCGGGAGCGAAAGACAGGTCAGGGGCGAGTTGTAGTTGTAGCCCGTGTCAATGCCAATCGCGCTGTGCGAGATGTAGATGCCGTGACGGCCGAGGCGGCCCAGAAGCGGCAGAAAAGCCGTCGGCGTGTGGCCGAAGACGCAGGGCTTGCCCCTGTACTTCTTATAAAACTCTACGTCGCGCGTCCACAGCAATTGATGAGCGTCCGTCTCGCGCGGGTGCTTGCCGTGGTCTAGTCCCGCGTGAACGTAGAGGGCGTAATCGTCCTCGTGGTAGAGCGGCATCTGCCGGAAAAATTCCAGGTGCGAGGCTGGCACTCTCTCCTCTATCGTGCGCCGCACGCCCTCGAAATCCTCTTCCGATTCGACACGCAGGGGCGTTTCGGTGTACTGCTGAAAAGTCTGCTCGCCGCCCGTGACGGGCGAGAGCCACAGGCGCGAGTCTTCGTCTATGAAGTCGAGCATCATCTGCTCGTGATTGCCGCGCAGGGTCACGACGTGCTCCGGGTTCTCACGTCGCAGCTTGAGCACGTCGGCGACGACGCCCGGCGCGTCCGGCCCGCGGTCAATCAAATCGCCTAGGAAGACGAGCGTGTCGCAGGTCGCAGTGCGCGGCAGGGCATCGAGCAGGGCCGAGAGCTGCGCGCGGCGTCCGTGAACATCTCCGACGACGAAAGTCTTCATCCGTTACCGTCTCTCTGCTGTGGGCGCGAGCGGTCGATCTTGCTCATCAGCTCAATAAAGCGGGGGTCATCACGAAGGCGTTCCCAGTTAGAATCCGACTCGAACCATGCCTTGTTCTCGTTGCCGAGCGCGATGGCGCGCTCCAGCCATTCAAAGGCCAGGTCGCGCTCACCTTCGAGGGCGTAGACGCCGGCCAGCCAGTAGGAGATGTCGTGGTCCGCGGCCGCCACGTCCTTGACCTGCTCGGTCAACTGGGCGCGCGCCTCAGCGTGACGCCCGAGCGCGCTCAGGCAGATGGCGTAGATGGGCCTGACGCCGTCCAGCCGCGGATTCTTCTCCAACACCTCTTCGAGGAGCCGCGCCGCCGCCTCGACCTCTCCGCGATAATAGAGCACGCGCCCGCGAAAAGTCTTGATTAAAGGATGGTCGGGCTCCATCGCCGCGCCCTGATCCAACTCCAGCAACGCATCGTCGAAGCGGCGCTGGTACATGAAAATCCGCGCGCGGTTGTAACTGACGACGACGCGCTCGGCCGGGTTGAGCCTGACCATCCGGTCGAAGCTGCGCAGCGCCCTCTCGTAATCCCCGTCGAGGCGGCGCAGGATGCCGGAGACGAAATGGACGCCGACGTCGTTTGGCATCTCGCGGCGCAGGCGCGAAAGAAGCTCGCGCGCCTGCCGCTTCTCGCCGCGCGAGAGGTGTATGAAGACCATGTGCATCCGCGCTTCAAAGTTCTTCGGGTCAAGCGCGAGCGCTTTGTCAAAAGCTTCCTCGGCGTGGTGGTAATCTTCCACGTCGCCGAACCCCTTGCGGACTAGATTGCCGTAGCAGCCGCCGAGCCCGCTCCAGGCGAGCGCAAAGTTCGAATCCAACTCCGTGGCGCGCCTGAAGTGCTGGATGGCCGCGTCCACGTCCTCGCGCGCCAAGGTGTGGTAGATGAAGCGCCCCATCCGGTCGCGACCGCGCAGGTATTCATCGTAGGCTTCGCTGTTGGCCGTGGCGGGGAGTGACATCCCGTCCTTTTCGTCTGGGCTCAATTCGAGACGCAAGCCCTCGACGATGCGGCGGGCGATGGTGTCCTGGACCGCGATGATGTCGGCCGAGTCCGAATCTATCCGGTCGCTCCAGAGCATGTCGCCCGTGGCTACGTCGAGCAGTTGGGCTGTGACGCGTATGCGCTCGCCCGCGCGCAGAAAACCCGCGGCCAGGACCGCGCTCACGTTCAACTCGCGCCCGGCGTCGCGCGGGTCGCGCTCCGTGCCCTGGTATTTGATGATGACTGAGGAGGGGCGCACGACGAGCGACTTCAATTGTGCCAGCTCGGTAATCACAGCATCGGCGAGCGAGAATTCGTAGAAGCTCGCAGCCGGGTCCTTGCTCAGATTTTTGAAGGGCAGGATGGCGACGGA
>DATEMM010000156.1:0-6870 GCA_035275605.1 Pyrinomonadaceae bacterium | reverse complement strand
TGCTGGCTGGCGTTGACCGCGTTCGCAAGGACGCTGCCATGACGAATGCCAACGGCGGCCTGCCGGTTTCGGGCAAAGGCGATTTCTCCGTGATGGTCATTGACTCCGGCATCGATGCGACCCACAACGACCTGAAACTGGGACAGACGGTCGTCCAGAACGTGCAGGTGCTCACCCACGAAGGTTTGACGACGGACTTCAACGAGTTCATCCCGCTCGAATACCTAGAGGACGTGCCCAACACGGATCAGTCCGTCGGCCACGGCACGCACTGCGCGGGCATCATCGCTGGCTCCGGCGCGCGCTCCGGCGGTCGCTACGCGGGCGTCGCGCCCGGCGTGAGATTAATCGGCGCAGGAATGGGCGCGGGCCTCCTGGTGCTCAACGCCATAGGGGCCTGGGAGTGGGCCGTTGCCAACCAGTTCCGTTACAACATACGCGTCATCTCAAACTCCTACGGCAACTTCGCTCCGTTCAGTCCGGACGACCCCATCAACATCGCCAGCCGCACTCTGTACGAGCGCAACGTCGTCATCGTCTTCGCCGGCGCGAACTCCGGCCCTGGCAAATCCACCTGGAATCGCTACGCGAAAGCCCCCTGGGTCATCGGCGTAGCCAACGGACACAAGGAAGGCGGCCTGGTCAGCGGCAGCTCGCGCGGCACGCCCGCCGACGAGCGGCTCAGTAACACGGACTTTTTGGACGACTACGCCGCGCCGACCATCACCGCGCCGGGACATGGGCGCGAGTTCGCGAACAACACGCGCTTCACCACCGCACTGGTCTCGACGCGCTCGACCACGAACCTGGTGGCAAACGGCGGGACGACCGACACGGAGATTCCAGCGGCCTACCTGCCCTTCTACACGCAGATTGAAGGCACTTCGATGGCAACGCCGTTCGTGGCTGGCACAGTCGCTCTGATGATCGACGCGGACCCGACGCTGACGACCGACCCGACGCTGCCGGGCGACTGGCTGAACGGCACGCTCGAACGCGGACGCATGGACGAGATCAAGAGCATTCTCACGAGCACGGCGACGCGCATGCCCGGCCGCGAGGAGTGGGAAGTCGGCGCAGGCTTCATCAACTCTTACGCCGCTGTTGACAAGACGCTCAACCGCTCGAAAGCTTATGGCTCGTTCCTCAATCCGACCTTCAACGCGCATCTCGACACCAGCGCGTCGGACACGCCGTTTAGCATCACTTACAACCCGGTCGCCACACCTGGCCCGGATTCGGTCAACGCCAGGAAGTTCACGGTCGAGGCTGGCACAGACGTGCTGGACGTATTCGCCACGGTCAACTACCAGGGGACGACCAACCCGGTCGGCATCCTGTTGACGGACCCTGCGGGCAAGACCTATTCGAGCGGCATTGGCCTGCCAATCCTGAACGCCCCGACCCGTCAGGTCGTCGTCAAGAACCCGGCCCAGGGCGATTGGGTGATGGAGATTCGCGGCGCGCGCTGCCTGACCACGCAAGGGGTGACAACGCCTTGCATCGCCACCTCGGGCGCTGGCGCTCCCGGCCCCGTCGAAGGGACCATCACCAAGAAGCGATTCACCATCTCGCCGATGGTGACGGACATTCAGAATCACCCGGCGAAGGCGCAGATCGAGCTGGCGATTCTCAACCGGCGGATGGACACGCTCGTTGACAACTCGTTCCAGCCCGACGCCAACGTCACGCGCGAGGACTTCGCACGCGCGCTCTCGCTGAACGTGCCGCTTCGCCAGACGCTCGGCACGGCTCCGAAGTTCGCGGACGTGACAGCGGATTTTGCCCCGCTCGCCGAGGCCATCACGTCGAAGGGTTCGACCCTGCGCGACTTCTATACGGCCGAGAGCGCTTCGGCCCCAGGGGGCTTGATGAGCGCCGATGGAGGGAACTTCAATCCGGGTGGCACAGTCAGCCGTCTGGACCTGGCCGTGGCGTTCGTTCGCGCCCTCGGCCTGGACGCGGAGGCCAGGGCCAAGGCCAACACGCTCGTCATAGACCCGACTTCGGGCCAGCCCGTCATTGAGAACACGCAGATCCCTGCGAACCTGCGCGGCTACGTGCAGATCGCGATTGATAAGGGGTTTTTGGAAGTCTACCAGGCGTCCGTTGAGCAGACGCCCGGCGGGTTCGTGGCCAAGCCGGGCCCGCGCGTCGAGCCGAACGCGATGGTCACGCGCGCGGCGCTGGCGACCAAGCTGAACCTCTTCGTCCAGCGCTTCGTCGCCGGGAATTAACCCCGAACAAGAGCAACGCAAAGCAGTGACTCCAGAGGGGGTCGAATCAAATAGCCAGGGGCAGAGCGAATCTTCACTCGTGCTGCCCCTGGCTATCTTATGTAGCCCGGCCGGGAGCCAGGGCGGGCTCGGCGTAACTGTTCCGGTACGGGCGAGAGAATTTCTTGGTTTTCCCGCGCGCCTGTGTGTTATATTCGATCTGCTGGTCAAGCTTGCCCGCTTCGACCCGGCAGACCTGACGCAAAAAGCGTCCGCGCTCCCCGACGCGCCATTCAGGAAAATTTCGGCCCGCATCCCGGGTCGATTCCCCAAAACATTCAAGCGGCCCAAGTAACGCATTGAAAACCTTCCTCGTGCGGTAAACTTTTTTCACCCGTCTACGTAAAAGGACGAAGCTATGACACGCAAGTTCCCCCTCTGGCTGGCGCTAGTTCTGCTGCCGGTAAGCTTCATCTCAGCGCAAGCCCAGGAATCTCTCCCCGAGCTCATCCGGCGAGTTAAGCCCGCGGTCGTCGCCGTCATCACCTACGACGAAAAGAACGAGGTCCAGATGACCGGCAGCGGGTTCTTCATCCGTCCGGGCCAGGTGCTGACCAACCTGCACGTCATCGACGGGGCGCACCGCGCCGAAATCCGCACCCTCGACGGGAAGGGGAAGACCTACGAAGCGAGCGGCGTCATCAGCGTGGACGACGAGGGCGACCTGGCCGTCCTGAGCGTCAATCTCCCGCCGGACCGCGCTCGCGCGCTCGAAGTGGCCGCCACACTTCCTGAGGAGGGCGAAAAGATTTTCGTCATCGGAAACCCGCTCAGGCTCGAAGGCTCCGTCTCCGACGGCATTGTCTCGGCCGTGCGCGAGGTGCCGAGCCTCGGCGAGATTATCCAGATCACAGCCCCCATCTCCCACGGCAACTCCGGCAGCCCGCTCTTCAACATGAAGGGCCAGGTCGTCGGCGTCATCACGATGAAGGTGACTAACGGGCAGAACATCAATCTGGCGCTCGGCGCTTCGCGCCTGGCACAGCTTAAGCCCGGAACTCTCCTGGCGTTCGCGGATTTGGCGGCGAGGAACAAGACCGGCCCGCAGGCGGAGGTGCTGGCCGAGTGGTGGTATCGCAATGGGCTGAACTCTCTCTGGCTGGGAAACTACGACAGCGCCCTGGGCTACTTCGAGAACGCGGTCAACAAGAACCCGAACCGTGCGGAGGCCTGGATTCAGGTCGGATACTGCAAGGTCAAGCAGGGCAAGAACGGGGACGCGATCAAAGCGTTCCAGCGCGCCATACAGCTCCGGCCCAATTCCTTCGAGGCCCACAACAAGCTTGGCGACGCCTACTACTACGCAGGGAGATTCTACGAGGCCATAGAAGCCTACAAGCAGGCGGCGCGCATCCGCCCGGACCTGGCCGAAGCCTACTACAACCTCGGCATGACCTATCTGGAGACGGGCGACCGCATCGCCGCCCTGGCACAACTGCGCACCCTCCAGCCCCTCGACGACAAGCTCTACAAGAAGCTGCTTGGCGAAATACAGAGATAAGTAAAAAAGTGATGAGTAGGATGAGTGTCGCCTACCAGGAATGAGGTTCCGAGCCCCGTTAGGGGCGTCATGACAATAGTCCAGGGCGTTAGCCCTGGGAATCAAGCTAATAATTGTTAGAGCCCCGGAGGGGCGACCGATTCAGTCGCCCCTCCGGGGCTCAAATTTTATTCTTGCATCTAACCCAGGGCTAAAGCCCTGGGCTATTATCCGTCGCCCCTGACGGGGCTCTTAACTGCTCACTGCTTACTGCTCACTTTTTACTTATCACTTCTTCTCATTCCCCGCTCTGACTGGTGAAAATCGCTTTGTCTATCCTTTGCGGGTCGCCGAGGACGACGAAGCGTATGTTGCGCATGTATTTTTGCGCGACGCGCTGCACGTCCGCGGGGCTCACCGCGCGCAGATTGGAAAGCATCTCGAAGGAGTGACGCCAGCCGCCGCCGATTAACTCGTACTCGGCGAGGTCCGCCGCCTGGGCCGCGTTCGTCTCCTGGCTCAGGTAGTAAGAGGTCAGGTACTGCGAAATGACGCCGGCGATGTCCTGCTGGTCGAGCGGTTGGGTTTGCAGCCGCTTGATCTGGTCGAGCATGACGCGGACCGCCTGGTTGGCGTCAACCGCCGTCACGTAGATGCCGCCGACGTTCGCGCCCTGGCTGCTCAGGAAGGCGTTCGGGGCGTAGGAGAGGTTACGCTTGACGCGCACCTCCTCGAAGACGCGGTCGCGCAGGATGCTCGAAGCAATCTGCATCGCGTGGATGTCGTCGGCGTTTAAGGCCGGTGCGGTGAAGAGGCCCTGTATGTAGTTGGTCGGCAGCCCGCGCTGCGTGACCTCTACGGTCGGGGCGGCGAACGAAAGCTGCGGGATGGGCTCCGGGCGGTAGTCGCCGCGTGGGAGCTTCCCGAAAGTATTGGTGATAGACGTGCGAAGCGCAGCGGCGTCCAAATCGCCGACGATGACGAGCAGGAGCCTGGAAGACTGCATCATCTGCTGGTGATACTTGCGTATGTCCTCAAGCGTCAGGCGCTGGACGGATTCGGCCGTGCCCTGCGGGCGGTTGAGGTACGGGTGCCCGGCGTAGGCCACGCGCTCCTGCAACCGTTGCAGGTAAGTGTCCGGGTCGTCGGAGTCATCCCTCAGGCCGGAAACCTTGCGGCTCTTGACCAGCTCGAAATCTTCTTTCGTGAAGGCGGGCCTCAAGGCCACGTCCGTAAAGATTTCCCAAGAGCGGTCGAAGTTGGCGCGCGTCGAGGTGAGCGACAAAACCGAGTAGTCGTAGTTCTCGCTCGCGCTCAGGAGCGTGCCCATGCGCGAGAGTTCGGCGCGCAGGCGCTCGCGCGGAAAGTTGACGCTGGCCTCTGTAGCCACGTCCAGCATCAGCGACTCGATCCCGGCATTATCCGCCGTGATGTTGCGCGAGCCGCCGCGCAGGAAGAGCCCCGCGGCCACGGTCTGGCTGCCGGGTCGCCGTTTGACCAGGACCTTCAGGCCGTTGACTTCAAACTCCGTGACGAGCGCAGCCGCACGCCGCTCGGCCTCGGATTGCGTTGCGTCCACCTTCGGAGGCTGCTTCGACGCCTGCTCGGCCTGCGTCGCCTTCGGCTTCTCCATGCTCTGCGCGAAGACTGATGATGCGCCGCCGCCAACCAGGGCCGTCAAAGCGAACGTCGCCGCCAAAAGGAAAGAGAGGCCCGAACGCACAAAACCGGAACCGGAGTTCACACCTCTTGAACTGAAAGCTGAAAACTGAAAACTGAAAACTGTTTTCCTCATTGCCCGATTAACTCCTCCGGTTTCAGTTGAATTTGCTGCTGCGCCTCTTCGGAAATCAGGGCGAGGCCGACGTGCGGCTTGCCCTGGATGTAGGTCGTGATATAGCGGCTGATGTCGGCGCGCGTCGTGCGTCGCAGGTTTTGCAGGTAGCCGCGGAAATACTCCAGCCCGGTCGAGGCCCACCAGAACGAGAGCGTGTGCGCGTACTCCGAAAGCTTCTCGCGCGAATAGAGGTCGTCGGCTTCGAGCAGAGCCTTGGCGCTCTCCAACTGCTCGTCCGTGAAATAGTCCTTGTCGTTGAAGTGCGAGACTTCCGTGTAGATGGCCTTCAAAGCCGCGCGCGCCTTGTCGGGCGTCATCTGGGCGATAATCTGGATGGGGCCGACGTTGCGCTGCGTCAGGTAGCCGATGGTCACGCCGTTGACGAGCCCCGTATCTACCAGCGCCCGCTGAAAGCGCGAGTTGGGCTGCGTCAGGATGAAGGAGAAGACGTCCGCGGCGTAGGTGCCGGGATTGTCTTTACCGATTGAGGGGCCATGCCAGCCGATGTCTATGATGACGTTCTGGACCGGCTGCTTGACGACGGCGCCCTCGCTCTTCGTGAGCGGCGGATGCTCGACCATCGGGAATTCCGCGAACGGGTCTTTTTCGCGCTTGGGCCAGTCGCCGTAAAACTCCTGCGCCATCTTGAAGACCTCTTCCGGCTGCACGTCGCCGGTCACGACCAGCACAGAGTTGTTCGGCACGTAGTACCGTGACTGTATCAGGCGCATCATCTCGACCGTCGCCGTCGAGACGGTCTGGCGGTTGCCGAGCGGGTTCTTGCGGCTCGGGTACTTGTAAAAGAGCCGGTTGGTCATCTCCAGGTTGAGATAGTAGAACGGGTTCGACTCGTTGCGGTCGATCTCGCCGATGACGACCTCGCGCTCGCGCTCAAACTCTCCCTTGTCGAAGAGCGGGTACCTGACCGCGTCGCGCATGAAGTTCATGGCCGTGCGCAGGTTCGGGCTCGTGGTCGTGAAGTAGTAGTTGACGACCTCCTCGCGGGTCGAGCCGTTGTAGGCGATGCCGAGCTGCCCTATCTTTTGCAGGTACTCCTCGGCGTTGGCGATGGCGCGGTTGGCCTTGAAGAACATGTGCTCGTAGAGGTGCGAAAGGCCGTTTAGCTCGGGCGGCTCCGTGTAAGAGCCGTTGCGGGCGGCCATCTCGATGGTCACGAGCGGCACGGAGTGGTCTTCCAGGACGATGATCTCCAGGCCGTTGGGCAGTATTCGGTTGACGAGCTGCGCCTGCGGGACGGTCGCGGCGGCGGTCGCTGC
>DATEMM010000155.1:0-6284 GCA_035275605.1 Pyrinomonadaceae bacterium | reverse complement strand
GAGCTGGCCGAGCGGCCGTATGTTGGTCGAGACAGACTGAAGCTGCACCTCGCGCACGAGACCCGCGGCTGAGACAAGCGGCGGGAGCGTGCCCTCCATCTGTTCCGGCGCTATAGCCTGCCGCCTCTCTTCGCTCCTGTCCGGCTCGCTTCTCTTAATTGACTCCTGACGGAAAGGAACTATTGTTCCCGCGCCGTCGTCGCCGCCGCGTGGGGCTTCTGGTGACAAAGCAGGCTGCTCCTGCTGCGCGTGGCGCAGGATGGCGTCAAGTCCCCTGGCGGTCTCTCTCTTTGACGGGAGGGGCTGCTTCCACTCTTCCGGAAACGGCTCCTCTTCCTCCGGCGGCGTAAATCCGAACTCGATACTTCCCTGCCGCGTCGGAGGAACGATCTCCCGCGTGATGTCCGAAATGGCGCTTTCGGATTCCGGCTCAGCCCCCGCGCCCGAAGTTTCCATGCGCGATGAGATGTTCGAGACTTCTTCTTCTGCGCGCTCCTCTTCAAAGCTGCTGGACGCGCCGCGCGGTTCCTGCACGTTCTCGTAAACTGCCTCGACCGGGCGCGCGAAGCCCGCGCTGGCCAAAGCGGCGCGCACCGATTCGCGCACAGCGTCGGCGACGGCAGCGGCGCGGCGAAAGCGCACTTCAGTCTTGGCCGGGTGGACGTTGACGTCCACCTCTTCGAGCGGGACTTCCAGAAAGAGCAGGGCCGCCGGGTAGACCCCATGCGGGAGAATTGCGCGGTAGCCGTCCGAGAGGGCACGGCCGACCAGACGGTCGCGCACGTAGCGGCCGTTGATGAAAAGATACTGCGCGTCGCGCGAGGTCCGCCGCTCGCGCGGGGCCGAGACGAACCCGCGCACGCGCGCCACACGCTCGTGCCCGCCGCCGACTTCCAACAGGTTTTCGAGGAACTCTGCGCCGAAGACCTGGTAGGCACGCTCGCGTAAGTCCTGGGCCGGGGCGGCGCGCAGCACCTCGCGCCCGTTGTTCAGGAGAGTGAAAGCTATTTCCGGATGTGCCAGCGCGTAGTGCGTGACCAGGTTGGTCAGGTGAAAGCTCTCCGTCGCCTCTGAGCGCAGGAATTTCCTTCTGGCCGGAACGTTGAAGAAGAGGTCGCGCACGGTGATGGTCGTACCGCGCGGGTGCGCCGCGTCCTTCACGTCGCGCATCCGCCCGCCCTCTATGACGATGCGCGTGGCAGCCTCTGCGTCCTCAGTCTTCGAGACGAGTTCGACGCGCGCCACCGAAGCGATTGAGGCCAGCGCCTCGCCGCGAAAGCCGAGCGTGGCGATGGCGTAGAGGTCCGCTGCGCTGCTGATCTTCGACGTGGCGTGGCGCTCGAAGGCGAGCAGGGCGTCGTCGCGCGTCATGCCCTCGCCATCGTCCGCAACGCGCAGGAGCCTGCGCCCGCCCGCCTCCACTTCGACCGTGATGCGCCTCGCGCCTGCGTCAATCGCGTTCTCGACCAGTTCCTTGGCAACCGACGCGGGCCGCTCCACGACCTCGCCCGCGGCGATCTGATTAGCCAAATGGTCCGAGAGGACGCGAATCTTTGACATAAAGAGATTTTTGATTTGCGATTTTTGATTTGCGATTGGATAAGGACTAAAGAATTGTTTTATTAATTTCTTGTCCTTGTCCAATCAAAAATCTAAAATCGCAAATTACAAATACACTATCTGGTGATCGGAAGTGCCCAGGTTGATGGCATCGTAAATCCAGTTGACGACGTAGGTGCCGTGGCGCGCGAGCAGGCTTGTGATATTGATGTGGCGCTCCTGCAAGGTCTTGTTCGGGTAGAGCGCGGCGAAGGCCCGCTCCAGTTGGCGGTGCGCGGCGCGGTCGCGGCTCATCTGCGCGCGATGAAAGCGCGTGCGAAGCCCCTCTAGCTGGTAACGAATCTTGCGCCTCCCGGTTTCGAGCGCCTCGGCCAGCGTCGGGTCAACCTCGCGCAACTGCTCCTGCAATTGGTTCAGCTCCCTATTGATCGACTCCTCAGCACGATTGAAGGTCGCGGCCGTCTCCGTCCCCAGATGCTCTTCGACCACGCGCGCCAGCACAGGGTCTAATCCTTCGAAAAGGTCCGAGAGGCCGAGCCCGTAGCGTTCGAGGGTGCGCCACGTCCGACGCTCGACAATGGTCAGGCTCGCGCGCGGGAGGATGGGCGTCGCCGGGCGGTTGAGGAGCCTGTAGACTTCGGCCGTCTGCGCGAAGTAGGCGATTTCCGCCGCGCCGCCAAAATAAGCGACGGTCGGCAGCAGGTAATCCTGGACGACCGCGCGCAGCGTCACGTTCGGGCTGAACCGCTCAGGTTCGTTCGCCGCCATCGAAGCCAGCTCTTCAGTCGTGTACTCCTCGCGCGCGTCCTTGAGCTTATAGCGCCCTCCATCCGTGCGCGTGACGGCGTGGCGCGCCCCGTCCCCTGTGTGCAGGAAGAGCGGGAAAGTGTTCTCCGAAATGACCACCTGCGCGTGGTAGCCAGCCTCTTCCAGCTCGCGGCTGCGCGCGACGAGTGCCGCTGCTATCTCTGGTGCCTGGCGCGCGGCATCCGCGTAGAGCGGCGAGGCTAACTGTTTTAGTTTCGCGTCGAGTGGGTCGAGCAGAATCAGGCCGTGGCGACCCAGGAGGCGCGTCATCATCCGCGCGAAAGCTTCGCCGTAGCCCGCGCCCTTTTCCCAGGTCTCGCGCAACAGCTTTTCGACTTCGGGGATGAACTCCGTGTCGGGCAGCACGTCCAGCAGTCGCCTGACGGTCTCTTCGATGGATTCGTCCAGGAAGACTGTGCCAACGGGCGTCCCCTCCCTGTGCATCTCGCCGGAGACATGTACGCTGGCCAGGCGACAGTCGCAGCCTATGAACTCGGCGGTCGCGACTTCCGGGAAATCGTGGTCTTCGGTGGCGATCCAGAAGACTGGCACAGCCGGGGTCCCGCGCTGCGTCAGGCAGCCGGCCAGCTTGACGGCCGAGAGCGCCTTGTAGATGGTGTAGAGCGGCCCGGTGAAGAGTCCAGCCTGCTGGCCCGAGACGACCGCGACGCAATCACTTGTGCGCAGGCGCGCGATGTTACCAAGGGTCTCATCGGTCGCGCCCCAGCGGGTGTTCATCGCTTCGAGCGCGTCGCACAGTTCGGCGCGATTTGTCCGGTAAGCGCCCAGAACCTCCGGGGCTCGCTCGGCCAGCTCGTGATGAAAGCGCACGGCCGAAGGGTAGAAACGGCGCAGGGCGACGGGGTCGCGCAGGTAGTCAAGAAAAAGGCGCGATTGCTGCGGGATGCGCTCGAAGGGTAAGTTTTCGACGCGTAGTCCCGCCTCTTCAGGCGTGCTGAAACATGCGGCTTCTGCTGTCGTGCTCACCTTGTGGACGCCCCCGCTAAAGTGTATTCGCCCGTGCCCGCTTCCCCGCCGGTTAATTCCGTCTCTCTCAGGATGGCGGCGACCTCGCGCCGCGCCTCTTCAACGGAGTCCTGAAGAGGTGGGCGCACATGCCCGCCCGCGCACCCAAGGATATCAAGGGCGGCCTTCAATCCGCCAATGCCGTAACGACTGAGCACGCCGCGCGTCAATCGCGCCAGCTTCTGCTGTGCCAGGCGCGCACGCTCGTGGTCTCCTGATTGAAACGCCTCGCAGATTGTGACAGACAGGCGCGGGGCTATGCACCCGACGGCCAGGATTCCGCCACGTGCGCCCGCGCACAGGGCTGGATAGAGCGCAGCGCCGTTGCCCGTCAGCACGGCGAAATCTTCCGGGACGAGCCTGACGATTTCCGCCAGGGCCAGGACATCGCCCGAACTGTCTTTGACGCCGACGATGTTCTCGTGCTCGCTCAAGGAAGCAATTGTTTCCGGCCCGATGGTGACGTTCGTAAACTGCGGCACGCTGTACAGAAGAACTGGCACGGGCGAAGCGTCCGCCACAGTAGTGTAATGCCTGACGAGCGCGGCGTGCGTCATCTCCGAGCGGTAGAAGTGCGGCGTGATGACCAGCACACTGTCCGCTCCCGCTTCCGCGAAGCGGCGCGCCTCTTCGACGGTCGCGCGGGTGCTCTGCTGCCCGACCCCGACGATGAGAGACAAGCTGTCTGGCACACTGGCGCGCGCGGCTTCGATGACTTCCAGGCACTCCCTTTCGCCCAGGTGCACGCGCTCGCCCGTCGAGCCCAAGGCAACGTAGCCCGCCACTCCGGTCCTATTCCAAGACTCTATGTTCGACCTGATGGCAGGCGCGTTGACTGTGCCGTCCGCATCGAAGGGCGTTGGGAATGGAAGCAGGACACCGCCCCGGCGCAGCTTCACAACGGGGCCGCCGACCGTTTGTGGTGTCGCCTCTGCGTTTGATTGGTCTGTTGGTTTCAAGCCCGCGTATTATACCGACCAACTCAGCGTGAGCACAAACAAGAGTTACAAGGCTGGCGAGCGGGCGTTGCAGCGCCTCGCAACAGTTGCCATCCCGACGGGACGCGTGCGAGGATTAAATAGAGATGCCAGCGAATAGAGAGCACATAGACCTGCTGATTATCGGCGCGGGACCGGCGGGGCTGTCGGCGGCGGACGCGGCGGCGCGCGAGGGTTTGAGCTACCTCGTCGTCGAGAAGGGACTGATCGCGGATACTGTCTTTCACTACCCGGTCGGGCGCACGGTCTTCTCCACGCCGAACGAGCTGGAGATGCGCGAGGGGGGGCTGCGCCCCTGCCGTGAAAAGCCCACGCGTGAGGAGCTGCTCTCGCACTACGTACAGTTCGCGCTCAACGAAAACCTGCACATCAACACGGGCGAAGAGGCGACCGGGATTGAGCGCCTGGAGAATGAGGGCTTCCACGTCAGCACTACCCGCGGCGAATATCGCGCGGCGCGCGTGCTGTTCGCCATCGGCGCGATGGCACACCCGCGCAGGCTTAATGCGCCCGGCGAAGATTTATCGAAAGTCCATTACAGGTTCGTAGAGCCCTATCCTTACGTGCGCAAGGAAGCGATGGTCGTTGGCGGCGGAAACTCCGCGGCCGAGGCGGCACTGTTTCTGGCAGAAGAGGGCGCGCGCACATCTCTGGCCATCTGGCGTTCCGATTGGGAGAACCGCGACCCCAAGATGAACGCCATCAAGCACTGGGTCCGCACGCCGCTCGAACAGTTGATCGAGCAGGGCCGCCTGCGTCTACTGTTCTTCAAGGAGATAGAAGAGATTACTGCATCGCACATCCGCATCCGGCTGGAAGACGGCGAGTCGGTCCAGCTTCCCAACGACGTCCTCTTCGTGCTCATAGGCAGCGACGCCGATCTGACGCTGCTGCGCCAGGTCGGGGTCGAATTCGTGCAGGGCAAGCTGGCGGAGGTGCCCGTCTACGACCCGGAGACGTTCGAGACAAACGTCCAGGGCGTCTACGTCGCGGGCCACTTCACGCACGCGCGCCACATCAAAGAGGCCATCGCCATCCCCCGCCGGATCGTCCCCCTCATCGCGCAGGGCTTGCGCGCCCCCGTCTAAAACTCTCCCGTATTCGATTGTCCGGAAGGCGGAAAGCAACTTAGAATTGCTGCCTCCGACTAAAACCAGGGAGCCTATAAACTATGCAGACTTTAAGAAGCTGGCACAGGCCGGTGATCATCACGCTGATTCTGACGCTCGGGCTGTCGCCGCTGGCCGCGGCCCAGGATAAGAAGAAGAACAAGCAACTGACCGGCACACCCGTACTGTGGCGCAATCCGGGCGACGTTTCCATGCGCAACCTGCGCTACGGGCCGGGCTCTGCGCGTCTAGCGCCGCGCGAGCCTTTCACCTTCATTGAAGAGGACAAGAGCGGCGAGTCGCCGAAGTTCGACATCAGGGACGCGCGCGGCGTGGTCTGGCGGGTGAAGCTCGGCCCCGAAGCGCAGAGCGAGACGGTCTCGACGCGCCTGGTCTGGGCGGTCGGCTATTTCGCGGAAGAGGCTTACTACCTGGAGAGAGCGCGCATCACTGGCCTGCCGCGCCTGTCGCGCGGTCGCGACTACGTCGAGGGCAGAGAGACTGTAATCGGGGCTCGCTTTGAGCCGCGGCGCAAAGGTGTGGAGCGCGGCCCGGAGTGGGACTGGGACAAAAACATCTTCAAGGACACGCGCGAGTTGAACGGATTGAAGGTGATTATGATCCTGCTCAACAATTACGACGCGCGCAAGGCGAACAATCGCATCTTCTACATGCGGCGCTCGGGAATCGGCCGGATGGAGGCGCGCTACACGGTGTCTGATTTGGGTGCCACGCTCGGGCGCGCGGGCGGCCTCGGCGGCAAGCGCTCGAAGAACAACCTCAG
>DATEMM010000154.1:0-3608 GCA_035275605.1 Pyrinomonadaceae bacterium | reverse complement strand
GTCTGATTAACGAGGCCGCGCCGAAAGTCTTTGCGGACAATCCAACCAAGCTCGCGGAGTTCAATGCAGAGATAGATAGGCTCAAAGCCAGAACAGGGCTCGACGCGCGTTCGTTCTCAACGATTGCGGTAGGGATGCGTTACCTGAATCCCTCGCCCGGCATCACGACCGCCGACACGGTCGTCATCGCCCAGGGCACTTTCAATTCGACGGCGCTCATCGCCGCCGGACGCCTAGCCTCCAAAGGCAAAGTCCAGGAGCAGAAATATAACAACGCGACCATCTACGTCTTCAACGTCAACGACCAGGTGAGCGTTCCCGGCATGGGCAGCATGAGGGTCAGAGAGCTGGCGGTGACGGCACCCGACGCAAACACGCTCGTCATGGGTGAGCTGCCCGCCGTGCGCGCTACGCTGGACGCGAACCGTGCGCGAGCCGGCGGCGTCAACGCGGACCTGGTCAATCTGGCGACGCGCACGCCCAGCGCCCTTATCGGCTTCGGGGCCAACGTCCCGCCCTCTTTGACGAAAGGCGTGGACTTCAACAGCGACGAGATCACAAAGCTCATCGGCTCGATTCGCCAGGCCTACGGCGCAATCGGGACGACTGCTAATGGGTTCGACATGCTGATGGTGGCGCGCACGGAGCGCGCTCAGCAGGCGCAGGATTTGAGCGAGACGCTGACGCAGCTCAAGCAGTTCGGCGGCGTGCTGGCGGGCCAGCTCCCAGAGGAGACCGCCAAGCCCGCGCAGAGGGCGCTCAACAGTTTGCAGATCGGCGCGCAGGGCAACGAGACCTCCCTCAAATTCGAGCTGGAGATGGCGGACATCGCGACCCTGATGCGCGTCCTCAAACCGAAAGTGGCCGAGGCAAGATAAACTCCCTTTTTGAAAGGCGGCAATGATGAACAGGAAATTCCATTTTACGCTTCTAGCATTCGCGCTGACCGTCGCGGCGACCTTCGCCTTCGTCTCCGGCCGCGGCACGGCGACGAGGGCCGCTTCGACTGGAGCGGCGCTCTCCGCGCTTCCCGCGTCCGACTTCGTCATAAGCATTGACGCGCAGCGCGCACTCAACGAAGCCGTCCCCGGCCTCTTCGCCTCGAACCCTGCGCTGCTGGCGAAGATGAACGCAGAGATCGAGAAGTTCGAGAAGGAGACGGGCATCAGCCCCCGCTCGTTTTCGTCCATCGCCATCGGCGGACGAATGACTTCCGGCAGATATGCACAGGACCGCTCGGTCGTCATCGTCAATGGAACTTTCAACTCGGACGAGTTGATCGAGACGGCGTTTGCGACTGCTAAAGCGCGCGGTGAAAACTTCCAGCGAGAAGAGCAGGTCTACGAAGGCAAGAGGATTTTTCTGATCAGCTCGTCGCCGAAGACGGGTGGCGAGGCCGGCAAGCAGGCCGCCTCCGCTGGCATCAATATCGATCCGGCTCTTTACAGGAATCTGCCTTACGACAGGTTCGGCGACCCGCGCTCGCAGTCCACGGCCACACCTAAGCAGCCCGCAGGGGGCGGCGTAGGATTTGGCCCAACCAAAGATTCCAAGACGCCTCCGCTGGCGGTTTTGGAAGGGCAAGGGTCCGGCAAAGGGTCCGGGAGAGATAGCCGCATGGCTGTGGTTACGCTAGACGCCAACACGTTGGCGCTGGGCGACCTGGCTGGCGTGCGCGCGGCCGTTGATGCGAGTCTTGGCCGCGAGCACGTGGACGACGAACTGGTCAGGCTGGCCACACAGCAGCCGGGCGCTATCGTCAGCTTCAGCGGCAAGCTGCCCGCGAACGTCTCCGACAAGCCCCAGCGCAGCAACGGCACGATTGAGAAGTACATGGCCTCCATACGGCAGTTCTACGGCTCTCTGGGCATGATCGGGACGGACGCGGAAGCGGCGGTCGCAGTCAGGACGGAGACGGCCGAGCAGGCCAGCGACATCGGCCAGGCTCTCAACGCCATCAAGTCTCTTTCGGCCTTCGGCTTCTCGCAGTCAACGGGCACAGACTCGGCTAGGAACAATTCGCTTGCGGACCTGCTCAAGGGTCTGACGATCACTACGCAGGGCAACGAAGTGCAGATCAACGTCAGGATTCCGCAGGCGAGCGTCGCGCCGCTCGTTCGCCACTTCTGAAACCTGATTCTCGACTGTCATCTTTCTTTAGACCCTGAAAGGATCGAATACAATAGCCAGGGGCAGAGCGAACCGTAGGTGAGCGCCGCCCCTGGCTTTCATATTTGGCCCCTTCGGGGTCTAAATCAGTCCAGCCTTTCGTCCCGTCGCAATTTCCAGTCGCTTCGGGGAGAAAATCCCTGTAGTATTCCCGCCCGTCTTATAAGTTTCCGCAAAAATCCGTCAGGCCGAAGGCGAACGATGAGGGCAGATTCTGATCCTGTCTCAAATGCTTCCCCCGCGATGAGCGCTGCCGAGCGTCGCAGGGCTCTTCAAGTCAAGGTAGTCAAGTGGGCGGTCGTTCTCTCCTCCGCTCTGGCCATCGCTATGACGCCCATCCCGGCGGGAATCACGCCGCAGGCTTGGCGGCTGCTGGCCATCTTCGTCGCTACGATCATCGGCTCCATCCTGCGCCCGGTGCCGAGCGGCGCGATGGTCCTGCTCGGCGTGACGGCGGTCGCGTTGACGGGCGCGCTCCCGGTCGAACTGGCCCTCAAGGGCTACGCCGACCCTATAGTCTGGCTCGTCCTGGCGGCCTTCTTCATCTCGCGCGGAATGATTAAGACGGGATTGGGCCGGCGCATCGCGCTTCTTTTCATCAGGGCCATCGGCCACCACTCGCTCGGGCTCGGCTACGCGCTCGTCTCCACGGATATGCTGCTCGCGTCGGTCGTTCCCTCGAACGGCGCGCGCTCCGGCGGAATCATCTTCCCCATCGCCAAGAGCCTAGCGGAAGCCTACGACTCGCGCCCTGGGCCGACCGCGCGCCGCCTAGGCTCGTTCCTCTGCGTGCTGCTCTACCAGTGCGACGTTATCGTCTGCGCGATGTTCCTTACGGGCCAGGCGTCGAACGCCATCATTGCCAAGTTCGCCACGCAGGAGGCGGGCGTCCAGCTCAGCTACACGACCTGGCTGGCGGGCGCGATTGTGCCAGGTCTGATTTCACTGCTGGTCATCCCCCTCCTTCTCTACAGACTCTTCCCGCCCGAGATCAAGCACACGCCGGAGGCCGCGGAGTTCGCCGCCGCGGAGCTGAAAGAGATGGGGCCGATGAAGTGGCAGGAGAAGATGATGCTGGCGGTCTTTGGCCTGGTGGCCGGTCTCTGGATACTCGGCGATAAGCTGCCCGCGATGACGAACAATCACCTGCCAGCGCTTCACTACGCCGTGGTCGCGCTCGTTGGCATCTGCGTGCTGCTCTTCAGCGGCGTGTTGGAATGGGAAGATGTGCTGGCTGAAAGGGGCGCGTGGGATGTCTTCATCTGGTATGGCGGGCTGGTCAGGATGGCTGAGGCGCTGGGCGAGACGGGCATTACCAAACGCTTCGCCGAATTCGCCGCGAGTTTCACCGCCGGGTGGACCTGGTGGGCCGCGCTCGCCGGGCTGCTCTTCGTATACTTTTATGCTCACTATGCCTTCGCAAGCATCACGGCGCACGT
>DATEMM010000153.1:0-9467 GCA_035275605.1 Pyrinomonadaceae bacterium | reverse complement strand
GAGGTCTTCAGGCTTTGGCACTTTTAATCGCAACTCACCGATTTGGAGCGTCGTCGCACGCTCAATCATCTCAAGCTCGAAGGGTAAAGCACCGAAAGAAAGATCAACGCTGATTCCGGTCTTTTGGTGGCGGAGGAGGAGGACACGCGACCTCGCCGCAAACTCCAAAGCATCGCTCAAGCGCTGTTGAAACCCGTGGTTTTCACCCTGGCGAAAGAACGCCTCCCACTGGCTCTCGTCGAGCCAGATGACTGCATCAATGTCTTGCGTCGCGCGGGGCTGGGCGAGGAACGAGACGGCGACGCCACCAATCACTGTATAAGGAACTTGCTCACCGTCGAGCCAATCCGTGAGGGCTCCGAGCGCCGTGGTAAAGGCAGCAGGTAAATGGAGGTCAGGCATGAAGCTTTTCTCTCAGGAGACGCCAACGTTCACGCACCTCTTCTTCGCCGCCTCTAAGGTCGCTGCTCCAACCGAATATTTGGCCGGCCTCGTACATCAAGGCTAATTGAGACAGCTTGACCGAGGCCGGGGTCCGTCTCATCTCTTCTATGACGGCATCATTAGCGAGTTTCCAACGAGCCTTGAATTGTCGTGCCTCTTCTTTAGTCATGACTGCTTATTGACTGCCAGTTCGCCGTTGAGCTTCATGATCTCCAGCGTCATGTTGGCCGAGGAGTAGAGGTCTTTGACGTCGAGCCATTCGTTGACGGTGTGGATGGCGCGCATCCCTGTGCCAAGATTGGCGCACTCGATGCCTTTGCGGTTGAAGATGTTCGCGTCGCAGCCGCCGCCGGAGGCCATCGTCTCCACGCTCAGCCCCATGCGCGAGGCGGCCTGCTTCACCAACTGCACGACGCGCGAATCGTCCGGCACGTTCATGGCGAAATACTCCGGCTCGACGATTGACTCCACGCGCCCTTTGGTCGTTCTGCCTTCGACTGTCACCTCGTACCTGGCCGCCGCTTCCTCAAAGCACTTGACCATGTGGTCGCATTGCGCCTTGAGCTTCTCCTCGTTGAGCGAGCGCGCCTCGCCCTTGAGGTGAACGAAGTTGGTGATGATGTTGGTCGCCTTGCCGCCCTCTATGACGCCTATGTTGGCCGTGGTCTCCTCGTCTATGCGGAAAAGCTTCATGTTGGCTATTGCCTCGGCCGCGATCTTGATGGCGGAGATGCCCTGCTCGGGCGCGACACCTGCGTGCGACTCCAGGCCGTAGACCTTGAATTCCAGGTGATTGGCCGACGGCCCCACAGTGAAGAGAAAGCCCGGATCGTCGGAATCGAACACGATGCCGTATTTTGAGCGGATGCGGGAGATGTCCAGGTGCTTCGCGCCAAGGAGGCCGACCTCCTCGCAGATGGAGAAGACGGCTTCGATGTCCGTGTGCGGGATGTTCTGCTCCTGAAGGCAGCGTATGGTCTCTATGATGACGGCGCAGCCTGACTTGTCGTCGCCGCCAAGCACGGTCGTGCCGTCCGTGCGGATAATGTCGCCCTCTATGATGGGCTTGACGCCTTCGCCAGGGACGACCGTATCCATGTGCGCGGACATCATGATGGGTTCTGCGCCGGGGATGGTCCCCTTGAAGCGCGCGATGACGTTGCCGGAATTGCCGCCGACCTTCTCCCCGGCGTCGTCAATCTCTACCTCCGCGCCCATCTCTTCGCAGTGCTTTTTGATGCGCTCGGCGATGTCGCGTTCCCTTCGCGAGTGGCTGTCAATCTGGACGAATTCGAGAAGAAGATTCTTGATGCGCTCCTGATTAATCATGCTGCCTCCTCAGGCATATCTGGGTTTGGATTTCGGAATGGGAGATTAATAGCCGAGCGATGCTACTACACGTCGCCGCCCGCGCGCTACGTCAAAGAGGCGCGCCACTCGTCGCCGCGCCGCGTCAAATCGTCAAGGACTCTCTGCAACTCGTCGCGCCTGGCCTGGAGCGTTTCTTCGTCCGCGTCCGCGGGCACGTAGATCGGCTCTGCGACGAAGACTTTGGCGCGCGTGAAGGGCTTCGGGATTTGAAACTTGTCCCAGCTCGGGAGCGTCCAGTAGCGCGCCAGGGCCATCGTCACGGGCAGGACCGGGTGGCCGGACTTTTTGGCCAAAAGCACCGCGCCCATCTTGGCCACGTAGCGCGGCCCCTTTGGTCCATCAATCGTAAAAGAGGTCGTGCAGCCCGCGCGCATCAGGCGCGCCATCTCGACCACCGCGCCGACGCCGCCGCGCGTAGAGGAGCCGCGCGCCGCGCCGTAGCCGAACCGCTGTATGAAGCGCGCGATGTATTCGCCGTCGAAACTCTGTGAAGTCATGACGACGATGCGGCGGCGCCGCCACCAGTAGGTCGTCAAAAATATGCGGTCGTGCCAGAAGACGTAGATGGGGAGGCCGCCACCCTCCACAATCTTCTCGTGGTTCTCCCAGCCCTCGACCTCGAAGCGGGCGGTCAGGCCCAGGATGCTGATGAGCGTGTAAAAGGCCAGGTCGGCGAGACGGATCAGGAGCCGCTTTTTGAAGGGGTAGGAGGAAAGGTCCGCGAACTTGTAGGCCCGCTCGACGCTCTCGCTCACCCGCTGGCTCGCCGGGCGCGCGCTCTTCTCTTGTTCCGCCGTGGATTGCATCTGAAGACCAAAGACTAAATGAAAAATTGAAAATGTAAAGGCAGGAAGATTATCGGCAGCGGGCCGGTTTGAATACAAACTTTGAGAGCTTGCTTCTTTAATGGCCTGCCCTGGACCCCTTCGGGGTCTAAAGCATTTTTAAATTCTCCCTCTTTAAATTCTTCCCCTTTAAATTCTTCCTCCTGCTCACACGCCCCCGCAAGGTGGGACTTCGTTTCTGTTGTAGGGGAGCTGGTGCTCGCGCTGGATGATGACGGAGAGCTTTTCGTAATGCTCCGCGATGGGGCAGACTATTCTTTCGGGCTTGATGATGGTGCTCACACGCTTGAGCCGAAAGTCGTTGACCGCTTCGTCGTTGACGACGTCGCGAATCCATATCTCCCGCGCCTGTTTGTCAAAGAGGGCGCGCATGCGCAGGTAGACTTCCACGTCCAGCTCGCCGGAATCCCCCACCAGGATGAACTCCCTGTCGGGGAACCTTCTCATCAGCCGGCTGATCTGCTCGACCTTGTGGTCGTAAGTCCTACCCAAAGAGCCGACGATGGAATCTATCAGGAGCGAGCGCGTGTCCTCGGCCAGAAAGTTCTTCGGAAAGTAGTTCAGGTGGAAAGTGCCCTCTGGGAAGCCCTCGCGCGCGAGGAATTCGGAGAGCGGCTGGTAAAGCTGCCACGGGCCGCCTGAAACATAATGAAAGGAGACATCCCCCAGCGCCCTGTATCTCTCCATCATCCCAGGCACTGGCACAAAGTCGCGGCAGAAAGTGTTCTTCAGGACGATGCCCTTGTCTCCGGGGACCTCCGTCACTTTTATCGTGTCGTCGATGTCGGAGACCAGAGACACCCCGCGCGGATTGATGAGCCTGACCCTGCCCCTGCCGCTGTGGTTGTTCGAGACGACCGTGAAGCTGAGCCAGTTGTCCACAGCCCCTTGCCGCTCAAGTAGAGTTTGCGCCCTGGCGTCGGGGAGCGTCACGGTCATTTCGATCAACCCGTTTAGGTCGCTCGTCTCAAAAGTGTGGCGCTCGTTGTCGGAATCGAATTCGATTGTGACCTCCTGCCTGGAGCGGCTGTCGTCGGAGAAAGCGTCGAAGCGTGCGGCGAAGTTGCTCATCTCGGCGTCGCGGCAACCGACTATGGACTGGCACAGGCCGTTAATCATGTCGTCCGGCAACCTGCGATTCTGATGGACCCAGCCGCGCAAGGGGATGAGCCAATCGGCCCCCTGCCTGTACCCGTAGGTGGGATAGATCGTGACCTCCACGTCTCCGTCATGGAAGACCTGGTTCAGGTGTGTGGAAATCTTCTTCTTCAGAATATCAAGCATCTCTTAAGTCTCCTCCGAAGTATCTTTGCTAATCGGCGGGCGCGTTGGCGAGAGCTAGTTCTATGGTCCGAGCCTGCGCGGTCCTGAGTTGCTGGCGGTCTCTAGTGGGTGCTGTGGCGCTGACCGTGCGTTGGCGTTTGTTGTCAAAGCCTGTGCGGTGCGGCGGATTATTCCACCTGTTGGGATAAGGGTCAAGCATTTGATTTTACTGGCCGCAAACCGCGTGGACGGGGCGGGCCCGCCCATTTTAATTTCTCATTTTCTCTGCTTTAGCGATATTATTTGAAACGCGAAACGGAGCTTTAGCGTATAGCGCATGCGGAAAAGCGCTCTCCGACGGAGCGCTTGCTTCTTCCCTTCCTCGTAAATCAAGGCCCGGCGGAAAAAGAGGGTAATGGAGAGACGACGAATCCTCATCGTTGACAACAACGATGAGCTACGCGCCATGCTCGAACAGGTCCTGCGGGAACTCGGCCACGAAGTCGTGGCGACGGGGGACCGCGAACAGGCCCTGATGCGCGAAGACCTGGACGAATTCGACCTCATCATCTCCGACCTGACCGAAGACGAACACGCCGGGATTCAGCTCCTCAGCGAGATCAAGCGCAAACGCCTGATGGTGCCCGTCGTCGTCTCCTCTGACGAGGCGCAGCAGCCCGGCGTGGTCAAGGCTTTCAAGATGGGCGCGGCCAACTTCCTGCGCCTGCCCTACAACAAGGACGAGCTGCGCGACATCGTCGAAAAGACCCTCTCCTACAAGCTGCGCTTTGTTGACGACCTGCGGGTCCTGCCCTACGTCCGCGAGAAGATAGATTTCGAGCTGCCGAGCGACCTCACCCTGATGAACGGCGTCCTGCAATACCTGATCGAGCGCGTCTCCAAGCTCGGCCTCATCAAGCCGGAGCGCTCCAACCTCTTCATAGCCCTGGACGAGGCTTTCGTCAACGCAGTCAAACACGGCAATCGCAACGATCCGCGCAAGCTCGTGCGCATCACAGCCGAACTCTCGGCGAAGGAGGCGCGCTTCACGGTCGAGGACGAGGGCGACGGCTTCAACGTTCAGGAGATACCGGACCCGCGCGACCCCTCCAACCTCTTCAAGACTTCGGGCCGCGGCGTCCTGCTCATCTACAACATCATGGATGAGGTCCAGTACAACGAGCGCGGCAACCGCCTGACGATGGTCAAGCGCCCGGAAGACTCGCTCGAATCCGACCTCATCGAAGCCCTCACGCCCGACGAACAAAATCAAGCGCAAATTAAATAACCGGAAACCAATCGCTAAAAGGGCCGCCCTTTTTTAGTTCTGCCATTCTGTGTGATAACGTCTCAAACAGAGATGGCCGCAAACCTGCAACACGTCGCCGAACTTAAAATCTCCCGCCTCCTGCTGGCCGCCCTGCTATTGATTATCGCCGTGGGCGCGGGCCTCAGACTCTCAGCCCTGGACGGCGACAGCCTCTGGCTGGACGAAGCCTACTCGGTGAGCTTCGCGCACGAATCGCCCTCGGGCATCATCGAGACGACTTCGCAGGACGTTCACCCGCCGCTCTATTATTTCGCGCTGCACTACTGGCAAAAACTCTTCGGCGACTCGGAACGCAGTGTGCGCATGCTCTCCGCGCTCTTCGGAATCCTGGCCATCTTCGTCACCTACAAAGTCGCCGTGCATCTTTTCGACAGATCGACGGGACTTCTTGCCGCGGGGCTCCTGGCCCTCTCGCGCTTTCACCTGGAGTTTTCGCAGGAGGCGCGCATGTACTCGCTGCTCTGCCTGCTCTCCGTTCTCTCCATCTATTTCTTCATCAGGCTGATGGAGGACAAGAGCCGCTGGGCGCTCATCGGTTACATCGTCGCGAGCGCGCTGATGATGTACACGCACGTCTACAGCTTCTTCATCCTCGCCGCCGAGAACATCTACTGGCTGACGCTGCTTTTCGCTGCCAGAGATACTTTCAGGCGTGTGTGGGTGCGCTGGCTGGTGGCCCAAATCGTGCTCGCGGTCCTGTTCCTGCCATGGCTCTCCGTGCAGGCGCAGCAGTTTTCACGCGTGCAGCAGGGTTTTTGGATACCGAAGCTTCCGCCGCGCCTGCTCCTCTACACGCTGACGATGTATTCGGGCTCTACGCAGCTCGCCTGGATTCTCGCGCCGCTGATTGCGCTGGCCGTCCTCGCTGGCTGGCAGGGATGGAAACGACGTGTAGGTGCGCAACCGCTCGTTGATGAAAGCGGGGAGGGAGTGCGCGCCTCCAGGTGGAAGCTTTACCTGCTGCTTTTGTGGCTGCTGTGCCCGATCATGCTGCCCTACATCGTTTCGCAATTTTCGTCGCCGATTTTTCTGCCCAAGTACACCATCGCGGCCCTGCCCGCCTTCGTCATCCTCGCCTCGCGCGGATTTCTGAGCCTGCGTTTTCATCAACTGAGGATGATAGTGGCGCTGCTGCTGCTCTGTTTTTCCGTGGTCGTCCTCAAAAACTATTTCAGCTCCTACAAGAAAGATTTGTGGCGCGAGGCGGTCGCCGGTCTCTCCGTGCTGGCGAAGCCAAACGACCTGGTGCTCTTCAACGACCAGTCCGGCCAGGTTCCCTTTCAGTACTACAACAAGCGGAACGATCTGGTGGAGAAGCCGTTTCCCGATTACCACACGAAGCTGGACGAAGGGAACCTGGCCGAACGGCTGAAAGGTGCGATAGAGGGACACGACCGCGTCTGGCTGGTGATCTCGCACCCGAACGAGCTGTCGCCCCTCATCCCGCAGCAGCTCGCCCGCTGGTACCCGTCCGCGACGCACCTGACCTACCCTGGCGTGGAGATGTATCTGTTTGAGAAAACAGACTGAGCTTGAAAACAATCCGGAAAGGAGCGCGGGCAGCGAAGACTTGCCCTACAGCTTCCGGCGCGCGTGGTGCTGGTGGGTCATCCCTGCGGCTCTGGCGCTCGTGCTCGCTCTCATCTTCGCGGACCCTTTCATTGGCGACTGGGATGCGCTCGACTACACTTTAATCTCCATCAAGGGCCGCCCGTCCTCCATGGCCTTGGGGCGCTCGCTCTTCATCCTGACGAATCACGCGGCGTGGCGCGCGGCTCAAGCCCTGTTCGGCCTCTCAATCGAGAACGCCTACCTGCTCTTCAAGTACATGGTCGTCCTGCAAGCCCCGCTCGCAGTGCTGGCCTGCTGGGCTCTGGCGCGAGACCTCACACGCTCGCTTCGAACGGCGACCGTTGCCGCGCTCCTGGTTGCCACGTCGCCCTTCTTCGTCATCTACAGCGGGCAGGTGATGACGGAGATTCCGTCTCTGCTCTTGGTGGCGCTGGCGCTGTTGGTTTACCTGCGCGGCGTGAGAAACAACCGCTTCGGGTTGATGCTCTTAGGGGCGGCCATTCTGGGCGCGGCCGTCAACGTGCGCGAGCCCGCGGCCTTCTACGCCCCATGGTTAATCGCCGCCCCGCTTAGCTGCGGGTGGAGTTGGAGCCGCCGCGAACTTTCGCGCGTGGTCCTGTGCGTCGTAGTCTTTCTGGTCGTCGCGCTCGGCCCTTTCGCTTACTGGTTCTGGTCGGACTTCGAGGGCTACCGCACGGCCTGGCACGGCTGGCGAGAATCCATGCGCCTGGAGGCCGCGCGTCACCCTTTTTCGGCGCGCAACCTCCTGGCCTTTGTAGTCTACTTTTTCCTCGCCGCGCCGCTTGTCACGACGGCGCTGCCCGTCGCTGCTTTTAAAGAATGGCGCGCGAAGAGATTTTCGCCGCTCCTGGCAGCCGCGGCGGTGGGTTTCTGTGCGACGCTCCTGCTGCTCTTTAACTACAGCACGACGATCAACTGGCGCTACTTCCTGACGGGTCTCCCGGCGCTCGCGCCCCTGGTCGCGGCCTACTTCATGCGCTCGCAGGCGATAAAACAGGGGAATGATTCCCGCGCGTTTCGAAGCGTCGTCGCGTGTGTGGCGCTCGTGGCAATCGTGCTCGGCCTTTATCTGAAACCTTCCAGGGATAAGTTCACGGCGCAGCACGCCGAGATGAAAGAGTACAGGGGGCGGCTCGCCGTTGTGCCGCCGGGGGCGGTGATGATTTCCGGCGCGCAGTCGATTGCCGTCACCTACTGGCGAGAGATTGACGGCGGGCGCTGGGAAGTTGTCGGCGCTGGCAGCGGCTGGCCCGGCGCGCAACTCTCCTCCCTGATTGAAAAGCACCTCGCGGAGAATCGCCCGGTCGTGATAGATGCGGACCCGCGCCTGTGGCCTCCCTGCGGCTGGCAGGAGACGGAGACGCGCGAACTCGTCAGGATAGAGCCCGGCTTTCACTTTCGCCGCATCCAGGGCACTCTCTATGAGGTCAGGCCGCTGGCGGACGAGTCGGCCACGGACGCCCCTGACTTGAAGAGCCTGCTGCCCGAGCGCCGCACCGCCGAAGTCGAAAAATGCAGAGGGCAGGGAAAATTGTCTTAAGAGCAGCATTCAGGAGTCAGAATACAGAATCCAGAATGAAAGGCCGCAAACCTTCTTTCTTTTATTCTGGCTCCTGGCTCCTGACTTCTGACTCCTGCTTTTAATTTCTAGCCCGCAAAAAGTCTGTTACAATCAGTCCAGTCCGAAAATCTTTGACGCTAGGGCCGCATCGGGATGAGCGGCGCTGAATAAAAATTCTGAAGGAGAAACCCCATGCCAGGACGCTGCCCATCTTGCAACCAGACCTACACAGACGAGACTTTGACCTTCTGCCCCAACGACGGCACGCCCCTGGTCAGGGAGACGGCTCCTCCCCCGTATGACCCGCAGGCAGGCATGTACGGTGGTGGTGCCCAGCCCCCCCAGGGCAATTACCCGCCGCCGCCACCGCCGCAGGGCGGGGGCTATTATCCTGGCGCGCAAGGCCCCGGCGGCCAGGCTCCGCCGCCTCCGGGTGGCGGCTGGCAGCAGCCTCCCTACGGCCAGCAGCAACAGCAGTACGCGCCGCAGCCGCCCTACGGCGCTCCCACAGGCGGCGCCAAGAACAAGATGCCCATCATCATCGCCATTCTGGCCCTGGTCTTAATCGGCGGCGGCATCGGGCTCTATTTCCTTTTGAGGGATAACTCGACTTCGACCACGTCTACCACGACGAATTCGAGCACGCCTGGCACCACCAGGACGCCTGGCACGACGACCACCTCCACGTTCCCGACTCCGTCCACTACCACCACGACGACGAGCAGTGATTACACTGACGATGAGAAGCACAAGCTGTTCCAGGCCGTCGGCATCACGCAGGACAACGCGCTCATCATCGAGGTGGCACAGAAGATCGGCATCGTTGACTCGGGCGGTCAGCCCAAATCCAACTTCCAGACCTTCGTTCAGGAGCACTACACCTGGGCGACCAAGAACGCGGACTTCATCCGCCAGTACCTGGACAAGGACAAGGCCAGAGAGTACGTGATGGCTCACAAGTAAGCCGTCACGCGCAAGGGCCTTTAGCGCCGGGGTGGGTAATCCGCCCGGAGGCGCTGGCACAAAATCATCAGCGCAACAGAAAAGCGCCGGGCCAGTT
>DATEMM010000152.1:0-8401 GCA_035275605.1 Pyrinomonadaceae bacterium | reverse complement strand
AATCATCCGATGGAACAGTCGCCAAGCATCATCCCGCGCCCGGAATACCCGCGCCCCCAATTCGTCCGCGCAGACTGGCTGAACCTCAACGGCGAATGGGAATTCGCTTTCGATGACGAGAACAGGGGGCGCGAGCTTGGCTGGCACTTCGGCCTGCCTCTGGAAAAAAGGATCGTCGTCCCCTATCCATACCAATCAGAACTCTCCGGCATCAACGACAAGAGCATTCACGAGAACGTCTGGTACGCGCGCAGTTTCGAGATTCCGCCGGAGTGGCGCGGGCAGAACGTCCTGCTCCATTTCGGCGCGGTGGACTATCGCACGATTGTCTGGGTCAACGGCAAAGAGGTCGGCCACAACCACGGCGGGCACGTGCCTTTCCAGTTCAACATCGCGCCCTACCTGAACCAGGGCACCAATCGCCTGACGCTGCGCGTGGAGGACCGCCAGAACCCGCGCCAGCCGCGCGGCAAGCAGTCAACCACCGCCCTTCCGCACGACATAGACTACTACTGCACGACGGGCATCTGGCAGACGGTCTGGCTGGAGCGCGTCCCGCCCATACGCATCCAAGACATCACCATCAACTCGTCGGCGCGCGAGAGCCTGGTCGAAATCAAAGTGCTCCTGCACGCGCCCGCCGCCGAGTGGAGGCTCGAAGCAGAGGCCCTGGACAATGGCACAGTCGTCGCCGGCACGACTCAGGACATCTGCGCCGCTGCCGCCGAGTTGAAATTGAAAATCCCGGACGCCAAGCCCTGGTCGCCCGCCTCCCCGAATCTCTACGACCTGCGCATACGCCTCTTTGAAAATGACAGGCTGCTGGACGAAGTCGCCTCCTACACGGGCCTGCGCGACGTGGAACTGCGCGAGGGACGAGTCTGGCTCAATAACGAACCCGTTTACCTGACGATGGTGCTGGATCAGGGCTACTGGCCCGAGAGCTATCTGGCCGCGCCCTCGGACGAGAGCCTGCGTGCGGACGTGGAGTGGGTCAAGCGCTTCGGCTTCAACGGGGCGCGCAAGCACCAGAAGATAGAGGACCCGCGCTGGCTCTACTGGTGCGACCAATTGGGCCTGCTCGTCTGGGAGGAGATGCCGAACGCGCGCGAGTGGTCGTCGCAGGCCGAGGAGAGGTTGGCGGCGGAGTGGAAGCGCGCCGTGCGGCGCGACTACAACCACCCGTGCATCATTAGCTGGGTCCCGGTCAACGAGAGCATGGGTTTCCCTAAACTCAGGCAGCACCACCCCGGCCAGTTCGCCTTCATCGAGCGAATGGTCACGATGACCAGGGAGCTTGACCCCTCGCGTCCGGTAATTGACAACGACGGCTGGGAGCACACGGACATCACGGACATCTGTGCCATACACGACTACACGCCGACGGCCGCGCTCCTGCGCGAGCGTTACCAGGAAGCGGCAGGAGGTGGCGCTCTCCCCGCACACGTCTGGATCGGGAACAAGCCACTCTTTGTGCTCGGCTCGCGCTACAGGGGCCAGCCCGTCATGCTCTCCGAGGTGGGCGGCTTTCTGATGATTCCGCCCGGCATACCGCCCGCGGAGCGCGACCTGCTCTACAGGTTCTACGGCTCCGTCAACACGCCGGAAGAATTGTTGGAAAAGTACCGCGACCTGATGGAGGGAATCGCGTCGCTACGATTCCTGGCCGGGTTCTGCTACACGCAGTTGACGGACATCGAGCAGGAGATAAACGGGCTTCTCACCTACGACCGCCGACCGAAGGTGCCGCCCGAGCAGGTGGCGGAGATACATCGCAGCCTGTTCGGGCCGGAGAAGATGAGAGCCGGGCTTGAAGCGGAAGACGCCGCGACGGGCGTGCGTTGAAGGTGTGGGTTCTTTAGCGGCCGGTCACGCTGGCGGCGTCGCGCGCCAGGAGCGCCGCGCCGATGGAGACGGCGTCAGTGCCTAGCGCAGCGGCGACGATCTGCGTGGCCTCGAAGCAGGGCTGGAAGGCGCGGCGCGAAGCCTCGCTGATGATGGAATCCAGGATCAGGTCGCCCGCCTCCATCACGCCTCCGCCAAGCACTATGCGCTCGATGTTCATGAGGTTGATGACCGAGGCAACCGCGGCGCCGATGTACTTGCCGGTGCGCTCCATCATCATCAAGGAAAAATCGTCGCCGTTCTTCGCCTCGCGCACGATGTCCGAGGCCGTGAACTCTTTGTTGATTGCTAGACGCGAGAGCGACGAGGTGTTGTCGCGGTAGAGTCGCTCGTTGGCGCGCCGGACGATATTGGGCGCGGAGGCGACCGTCTCCAGGCAGCCCGCGTTGCCGCACATGCACTCGATCCCCTCGGCGTCAATCGTGATGTGCCCGAACTCGCCCGCAAACCCGCTCGCGCCCAGCCAGAGCTTGCCGTCCAGGATAATCGCGCCGCCGATGCCTGTGCCAATCGTGGCGTAGAACATATCGCGGCTGCCGCGTCCAGCCCCGGCCCTGTACTCGCCGTAGGCCGCCGCGTTCGCGTCGTTTTCCAACTCGACCCTGAGACCCGTCGCCTTCATCAACTCCGCATGGACGTCGCCGCGCACGACCGAGGGCAAGTCCGTCGAGACCAGAACGCGGTCCGTCTGGCGGTTGACGAGGCCGGGGATGCCCACGCCCATGGCTGTGATGTTCGGCGCGGCGTCGCGCAGTTCCGTGACGGCGCGCGTGACCTGACTGACCAGCGCGTCGCGCTCCAGCGGAGCCTCGCGGCGCGCGATGACCTCGCCCGAGGAGGTCAGGAGCGCAGCGTGCATCGTCGCGCCGGAGACATCCACGCCGATAAAATGCTCTGTTGATTGAGCCGGTTGCGCCATCTTTTCGAGGTCTTCCAAAAGAAGTCTCAGAATAAGTTCACAGGGTAGGAAGCGCGGGCATTGTAATAAACGGTTCGCGGCACTGTCAAACAAGCCCTTCTCCGTGTAGAATGACCCGTCCGATTTCGGATTGCGGATTGCCGATTGCGGATTTAAGAACAGATCGTCTGTCTTTTAAATCCGCAGCCCAAAATCCGCAATCCGCAATAGAATGATGCAGCTTCGCTCCATATTAGTGCCGACGGATTTTAGCGATTGCGCGAGCCATGCGCTCTCTTACGCCACCGATTTGGCGCGCGACGCAAACGCCTCCATCCTTTGCGTCCACGTCGTCGAGCCGGTCATGCCGACGGTCGGCTACACGGGGATTACCGAGCCCCTGCCGGTGGCCGACCTCAGCGAGCAGTTGGAAGACTCCGCGACGCGCGAGCTGCCCAAGATCGGCGATTCGGAAGAGTGCGCCGGCCTGGAGGTCGAGGAGATTATCGTTCACGGCGACGCCGCCTCGGAGATCGTGCGCGTCGCAAAGGAGCGAGGCGTTGACCTGATTGTGGTCTCCTCGCACGGGCGCACGGGCCTCGGGCGCATCCTCTTTGGCTCGACCGCCGAAGCGATTGTGCGCCACGCCTCGTGCCCGGTTCTGGTCGTCAAGCCGCCCCCGGAGAAAGAGGACTCTTGAAGAGCGAGCGGGCGGGGCAGTCCCGCTATAGGACGCCCCGCCGGGCGTTTGCCGTGAGAAAAGAAAAACGGCGCGTCTCGCTTCAGCTTCATTTTTCTGTATGGTTCTCGGTTATCTTAACGGACTAATAGGGCAGTTTATCCTTTACGCCTTCTTCTCGCTCGTCCTGAGTGCGGGGGGGCATACCCTTCTGTTCGCGGCCGACGCCGTCGAGAACAGCTTCTTCTATAACCTGATGGGCCGCTACGGCCTCTACGCCGTCTTCGTCCTGACGATGTGGGAGGGCGACATCACGCTTCTGCTGGCTGGCGTGCTGGCACACCACGGCCTCTTCGGTGAATACGGGTTCGCGCAGGTCCTGGGCGCTGGCACACTCGGCGGCGTCATCGGCGATAGCCTGGCTTACGGCGGCGGGCGCGGCTTCGAGCGGAGCGTCCGCAATTTTCGCTTCTACAAGATGGCCGCCCCGCGCATCGTCAAGCTGGTTGACAAGTTCGGGCCGCTCTCCATCTTCATCGTCAAGTACATCTACGGGCTGCGCATCGCCTCGTGCGTCTTTTACGGGGTCGGGAGGATGCCGCTGGTGCGCTTCCTGCTGTTGACGATAGCGAGCGTCGGGGCGTGGGTGATGGTCTTAAGCGGCATCGGTTATTTTTTCAGCGGGACGATCACGCGCGTCATCGGCGACGTGCAGAACATCAGCCTCTACCTGCTCATCATCCTCATCGTCGGCGTCATCGGCTTTTACCTGGTCGAGCGCTTCTGGCTCAGCAAGAAGGTCGAGGAGGCGGACCCAGAGCGCATCAAGGAACTGGAGCACGCGGCGCAGGAGAAGCTCCAGGGCATCAGGGAAGAGGTTCAGGAATTCAAGGAAGAGATACAGGAACGCATACACTTGCCGCGCCGCAAAGATTCACACGCGAAGCACGAACACCCGGCCTCGAAGAGCGGCGACGGCGGAGGAGATTAATAGCAGTTTTCAGTTTTCAGTTCTCAGTTTTAAGCGAAGACGAATCGCTTTTACTGAAAACTGAAAACTAAAAACTGAAAACTGTCCATCATGATTATCGAATCGTCCGCCCCGACGCGCGTTGATTTGGCCGGGGGCACCATAGACATCTGGCCGCTCTACCTGTTTCACCCTGGGGCCTCAACCGTCAACTTCGCCATCAGCTTGCGCGCCTCCTGCCGCATCGAGACGCGGGACGATGGGCGCATCATCCTGGAATCGCGCGACCGCAAGGTCAGCTTTGAGACGCACCTCGAAGCCATAGAGGATTTGATTCGCGAAGAGCGCCTGGAGCTGGTCTCGAAGCTCGTACACTTTTTCAAGCCGACGACCGGCTTTCACCTGATTGCGAACAGCCAGGCTCCTGCCGGGGCTGGCCTGGCCGGGTCCTCCGCGCTCAATATCGCTTGCATCGGCGCGCTCAATCGCCTGGTGGGAAACCGCTACGACGAGCGCAAGTTCGTCACCATCGCCGCCAACATCGAGACGACCGTGATTCGCGTCCCGGCGGGCTTTCAGGACTACTACTCGGCGCTGCATGGCGGCACGAGCTGTATACATTTTCGGCCCGACGGCATCGAGCGCGAGGAGTTGAAGATTGACGAGGCCACGCTCGAAAGAAGAATCAGTATCTGCTACACGGGCGAGCCGCGTCTTTCGGGGACGAACAACTGGGAGATTACCAAGAATCACATAGACGGCGACGCGGAGTTGTTCGGTCTCTTCGACGGCATACGCGACTCGGCGTTGAGGATGCGCGCGGCCCTGCTCAAAGACGACTGGCGGGAAGTCTCTGCCACTATGCGCGACGCCTATCCCGGCCGCAAGCGCCTGGCTCCTGGCGTCACCACGCCGCAGATGGAGATGCTGGTCGAGAAGGCTCTGAGCAACGGCGCGGAGGCTGCCAAAGTCTGCGGCGCGGGCGGCGGCGGCTGCATCGCCTTCCTCTGCGCCGAAGGGCGACGGCCCGAAGTCGAGCGTGCGCTTCGCGAAGAGAACGTAGAAGTCCTCGACTGGAAACTCTCGCGCGAGGGTCTCATCATACGGGAGAGCTGACGGCTCGTCCCGGCCAATCCATTTTCCAGGTCCAGTAGGGCGGCGATCGGTTTTCGCCGGCAAAAAGAATTAGCGGCCAGTGTCTCTGCAAAATAGTTGGCTAAAACGGAAACTTGCAATATAGTCGCACGGCAACTTCGCGCTTTGACAAATTTGAAGGAGGTTTAGCTTTATGCTTCTGCTTGCGCTTCTACTGATCGCCGCCGGCGTTCTGGCCGCGGCGTCCCTCATCGTTAAGAAACAGCCCAACGCACAGGAGGCCATTTCCAAGCTGGTGCCGTTCCAGGGCATCATCGGCATCATCCTGCTGCTCTGGGGACTGTGGCAGTTGATAGACCTGCTGCGCTATTTCGGATTGATTATGCAGTTCGCCCCCATCACGGCGCTGGCCTACCTGGCCGCCGTTCTGGTCGCAATCGGGCTCGGCATCCTGCTCGGTTACGGCCTCATACAGCAGTACGTGCTGAGCAAGAACGCCGACGCGACCCGCAGCGGTGAGGCCGTGCGCGCCAAGCTGACGGGAATCCAAATCCCCCTGGGCGTCGCCGGAATCATCCTCGGAATCTGGCTGATGGTCCTTTACATGAGCTGGAGATTCTAGGCGCGTCCAACGTTAAGCTTTGCTCCCCCGCAGATTCTTATCCGGGCGTTGCGGTAGTGATACTGGATACTAAGGGCAGCCAGAATGGGCTGCCCTTAACTTTTATAGGTCTGAAGCACCGGGCTAGCTTGAGGTGGCCCGAAGCCAGGGAGCGGGACTACGAAATGTCTATTCAACTAATAACCCCGCCTTACTCAATCTTTGAAAAGACCGCTCGCGGTGGCAATTAGAACAAACGACATCGCATTTTCCGATCTCTTCTAAAATTGCTCGCATACTTTTCCTTGTGTAAGCACCACCCAGGTTAAATTCTTTCCCCTCCCTGTGGTCGAAATCCATTACGTAATAGGGATAATAGCCGCCACAGTCAGCACAGGGATGAGATTTGGCTTCGTGAATCAGGGCTCTTAGCTTGTTGCGTTGACGGGTGGCTTTGGCTAGATAATACTCCCGATGGACGGCGTAGTGTTCTTTGGCCTTATCGCTCTGGCAGTCCCGGCAATATGGTTGCAGCAGAGAGGCCCTTCTACGATTGAAGAATCTCTCTTCTCGATTCTTGCCGCACCGTCCACAGCGCTTCTTCATTGCTCCATTAGACCACTCTGGTTCTGAAGCCGCAAATAGATTCAAAAGTAGGTGTCTGCCTGGAAAAGTCACCGCTAAAATAAATGAAGGCCGGACGATTAATCCGGCCTTCATGATTTCTGGGAGGCAGGGACTCGAACCCCGATAGCCAGATCCAGAGTCTGGAGTCCTACCATTGGACGACCTCCCAACAAGGAAAATAAATTTACGGATAGCGGCTTGAGTTGTCAACCGCGGTGCGAATCGTTAGGGTGAGCGGGGGACGCGAAATTTTATGCTTGCCCGGCGCGGCGTGTTGGACGCACAATGGAAAGAGGAGTTTCCGTTTCCCCTTATCACGCCAGTTTACCGTGCGGCTTCCTTCGCGTGAACGGAAAATAAACGAATGAGTACCGACAACGACGGCGATGCCGCCAGGGATGAACAGACCAGGGAGAGCCTTCTCTCTACAATCGCCGAACACGAGGCCAGGTTGACGGAAGTGGCGGACCTGGTGGCGCACGTGCGTCACGAAATCAATAACCCGCTGACGGGCGTGCTCGGACAGGCCCAGTTGCTCCTGCGCGAAGAGTTGAGCCCCTCGGCCAGGCGGCGCGTCGAAACCATAGAACAACTCGCCGGCCGCATCCGCGACACGGTCGCACAGCTACGCGACGTGCAGCGCCCGGCGAAGAAGGGATGAAGAAAAGCAGGAGTCAGAATCCGGAAGCCAGGAGCCAGAAGAAAAGAAAGTCAGTGAAAGTGGTTCTCCGCCTTATATTCTGAATTCTGACTCCTGGCTCTTGGATTCTGCTTTTCCTTCATTCCCTTCAGGGCGCGTAGGCGTTGACCGTGACCTCACCTTGAGAGAAGACTTCCAGGCGCTTGCCCGCCGGGAGAATCGCGTTCTCGCCACGCTTGAACCCGTGCAGGAGAGCCAGTGGGGCTACGACCCAGAGCAGCGAACCCATCACTATCGTTTGCGTGATGACCTTGGCGGCCTTGCTGTCGCCGACGATTCTGCCCGCCGCCTGCAAGGGAATCCGCGTCCCGTCTACGGCCGTCACGTTGTCCATCGTCCACGCCAGCCGCCCTGCGCGCCCGAAGTGCCCGCCGCGGCTGGCCTGCACCACGCGCCCCGTCGCCGTCGCCCCAGTCTCAATCACTATCACCCCGTCCACCTTCACCGGATTGACCACGCGAAAGCTGATGCGGTCGTCTTTCCTCACGTCCTGGGAACTGACCGTGAAGGGGGCTTCGACTTCGATGGTGACGCCGTTCGGAATCTTTACCCTGTAATTCTTCTGTAGCTCGCGCGGGACGGAGGACTGGCTCTGGGAGGCCGCGCTCTTCGGAGCCATGACCATGGCCAGAATCACTGCGTCCGGCACGCGCTCTTCTTTGAGTTGCTGGAGCGCGGCAGGCGTCGTGGTAAAGCTGGACGGAGAGGATTTGATGGTGCTGATGATGGTCTCGGTCGTGAAGTCGGCCTCAACCATCCTCAGCACGTCCTGGTTGTTCAGCGGGGTGACGGACGCTTGCGACGGTTGGATACTTTTCGCTGCCTCCTGTGCGGAGGCTACGTTCAGCAAAGGGGTGCTCGAAACCAGCAGCAGCGGCAGTAAAAGTGCGGAAATCAGCTTTTTCATTCGTCGGACTCCTTGAAGA
>DATEMM010000151.1:0-2151 GCA_035275605.1 Pyrinomonadaceae bacterium | reverse complement strand
GCGTGCGCGACTACGCAGAGGTCGAGTACGAAGGACGCATCACGCAGGAGGTCGCCGCCGACGCCCTGAACCGGATGGAAGTTGACACCTACGGCCTGGATGAAATAGACCGCAAGCTCCTTTTGACGATTATCGAAAAATTCGGCGGAGGCCCGGTCGGGCTGGGGACGATTTCCGCCTCGATTCACGAAGAGAAGGACTCCATAGAGGAGATCATCGAGCCGTACCTGATCCAGATAGGCTTTCTCAACCGCACGCCGCGCGGGCGCATGGCGACGCGGCTGGCTTACGACCACTTCGGAATCAATCTCCCGATGAATCACAAGCCGAGCCTGTTTGACGCTTGAGCAGTAGAATTTTTGAGTTACCGAAATCTGTCCGCACTTTTTTGCAGACCATGAAACGGAAGCCTCGTATAATCCCACGCCTTCGTCCAATAATCGCTTCCGCGCTCCTTCTGCTGATACTGCCCTTTCCCGCCCTCTCGCAACAGCAGCGCGGGCGCGCGTCTCGTGCTCCCGCCGCGCAGGGCAAAAACGCTGAGCGCGCCAGACGTGCCCTCTCCATGACGCTGCTTGCGGAGGTGGCCGCCGACACTCGCACTTTCGACGACCTCTTCTACCGCGCGCGTATCCAGGCGCTCGCCGCCGACGCCCTCTGGCCCAACAACGAGCCGCAGGCGCGCGCCATCTTCCGCAGAGCCTGGGAGGCCGCCGCCGCGTCGGACAAGGCCGAGCAGGACGAGGCCACGCGCGAGGCTGGCGCGCTTCCCTCCGCAGCCGCGAAGGTGACGGAGGCCCGCGACGAAGTGCTCAAAGTGGCCGCGGCGCGTGACGCACGCCTGGCCGAAATCTTCCTGCGCGATTTGTCTGAGGGGAAGGATGGCGGCAAGGACGTCGGCAACGAGCCGCCGCGCCGCGCAAGCTGGCTGGAGCTGAGCCCGAACGCGGCGCGCCGACTGGCGCTTGCCCACGAGATGCTGGAAGCCGGGGAGACAGCCCGCGCCGCACAACTCGCCGCCCCGCTCATCAACGAGGGCGTGAGCGCGCCCCTGGTGCTGTTCATCCTGAGCCTGCGCCGCCAGAACTCCGTGGTCGCCGACGCGCTCTACCTGCGGCTCCTGGAGAGCGCCGCCGCCAATCCACGCACGGACGCCAACGCGGTGCTGATTCTTTCATCGCCCGTCGTCTCGCCGGGCCAGATGGTCATCGCGGACGAATTCGGCTCGCTGCAATTTACGCTGCCAGGCTTCGGGCTGCCCAACGTCCAGCAGCCTGCAATCCCTCAACCCATCCAGGCGTCCTTCTACAACCTGGCCGGGGCCGTCCTCTCAAGGCCCATCGCTCAGGATGGACTGACGATGCAGGAGCAGACGGCGCGCTTCTACGCCATCGGGCGGCTTCTTCCCTTTTTCGAGAACTCTGCCGCCCCCTACGCTGCCTACGCCCCGGCCCTGCGCGCGCGCCAGGCCGAACTCTACAGCGGAATCGAAGAGAGCCGCCGCGAACAGCTCTCCGCACAGTTCAGTATTAGGGGCGCGACCCCAAGGGGCTACGTTGACCCTCTCCGCCTGCTGTCCGAAGAGATAGCCCACGCCCCGGACTCTGCGTCGCGCGACCGCATAGCCCTCTCTATTGTCAGGTCGGCTGTGCGCAACAAATACTGGGACCGCGCGCGCCGCGCCGCCGCACAGATCGAAGACCTTGAGCGCCGCAACAGTGCCCTCTCCTTCATTCAGGCCCACCAGATCAAAGACATCTCACACGCCTACAAGGATGAAAAAGAGGACGACTTCGAGGGCGTCGCTAAATTTGTTCGCCAGGCCGACGTGCCGCCTTTCATCAAGGCCTGGGGCTTCGCCCAGACGGCCATTATCGCGGCGCGCAAGCGCGACTCGAGCGCCGCCCGGAACGTCTCGCAGTTGCTGGACGAGGCCGAAGCCTCTGCCGCGCGCGCTGCGCAGGGGACGCCCGAGCGCGTCGCCGCCTACGGGGTCGTCGCGATGACGGCTTCTCGCTTGGACGCGCAACGCTCCTGGGGCCTGCTGCGTGAGCTGGTCAAGGCGGCGAACTCGGTTGAGGGGTTCACGGGCGACGAGGCTTCATACAGCCTGAAGGGGGAAGCGGCGGCGATGGGGGAGGCTGGCGAAGC
>DATEMM010000150.1:0-3591 GCA_035275605.1 Pyrinomonadaceae bacterium | reverse complement strand
TGATGAAGCAGGGCGCTCAGAAGATCGTGCTGGATTTGAGGAACGTTGCGGGCGGGTCGCTCGATGAGGCCGTGGAAGTGGCCAGGCTCTTCGTGAAGGAAGGCGTGCTGGCGCAGACCATCGGCCGCGAGAGCAAGACGCTCAAGACCTTCGCCGCGGACCCCAAAAAGACGCTTTTCCACGGATCGCTGGTCGCCATCATAGACGCTGGCACGGCGGGCGCTGCCGAAGTGGTTGCTTCCGCTCTGATCGAGCGTAAACGCGGCGAAGTGGTCGGCGAAAAGAGCTTCGGCGCGGGCGCTGAGCAGCAGCTTTTCACACTCAGAGACGGCGACGGCCTGCTCCTGACGACTATCAAATGGGCTTCAGCAGTAGGCAAGCCCTTCCTCGGCGAAGACCGCTCGCGCTCAGGCCTCGTGCCTACGGTCGAGGTCAAGCGGCCGGAGGTTTTAGAGCCGATTGACCCGGAGGATTTGACCGGGAACGATGACGACCCCGTGACCAAGCCGAACCCGCAGAACGATAAGCGCGAAGTCACCCCGGAGGCCGCCACGCCAAAGCCCCAAGAGGACACGCAGCTTAAGAAAGCTCTTGAACTATTGCGCGGCGAAAAGGCCGCAGTGGCAGGACAGCGTTCCACTTAACGCGCTGACCTCAAGCCGAAACAGGGGGCCTGGCCGGAAAATAACTTCCCGGCCAGGCCCTCTTCCTTTTATAAACCTTAAGGTGATTCTTTAGGGCAAAGGCTATAAGGGAATGTTTCCGTGCTTTTTAGGCGGATTGACGTCGCGTTTGTTCTGAAGAAGCGCCAGGGCTTTGATGAGCTTCGGGCGGGTCTGTGCGGGCTCAATGACTTCGTCAATGAAGCCGCGCTCCGCTGCGACGTAGGGGTTGGCGAATTTCTCTTCAAATTCCGTGATACGCGTGCGCCGAGCGTCTTCCGGCTCGGCCGCCTCGCTTATCTCACGTCGATAGAGCAGACCGACGGCCCCTTCTGCCCCCATAACAGCGATCTCGGCTGTAGGCCAGGCGAAATTAATATCCGTGCGTATATGTTTGGAGGCCATGACGCAGTAAGCCCCGCCGTAGGCTTTACGCGTGATGACGGTAATCTTTGGCACGGTGGCCTCTGCGAAAGCGTAAAGCAGTTTGGCCCCGTGTCTGATAATGCCCCCGTGCTCCTGCGCTACGCCAGGGAGAAAGCCAGGCACATCTTCAAAAGTAATCAGCGGAATATTGAAGCAATCGCAGAAGCGTACAAACCTTGCTCCTTTCACGGAAGCGTCAATGTCCAGCACGCCCGCCAGGTAAGCAGGCTGATTGGCTACGATACCGACGGAGCGTCCGCCCAGGCGCGCAAAACCCACGACAATGTTTGGGGCGTAATGCTGGTGCACTTCAAAAAAATAGCCCTCATCGACGATCGCGTGAACGACCTCGCGTATGTCGTAAGGCTGGTTGCTCGATTCCGGGACGATAGAGTTGAGTTTCGGGTCCGCCCTGTCAAAAGGGTCCGTGGCAGCGCCCTGTGGCGGGTCGTCCATGTTGTTTGAGGGAATGAAGGAGAGCAGCTCGCGCACCATGCGTAGCGCGTGGTCGTCCGTGTCCGCTACGAAATGGGCGACGCCAGACACGCGATTATGGGTCAAGGCCCCGCCCAACTCTTCCTTGGTCACATCCTCGTGGGTCACTGTCTTGATGATGTCCGGCCCGGTGATGAACATGTACGAGGTGTTCTGCACCATCACGTTAAAGTCTGTGATGGCCGGACTGTAGACGGCCCCGCCCGCGCAAGGCCCCATGATGCAGCTAATCTGCGGCACGACGCCGCTCGCCAGGGTATTGCGCAGGAAGATGTCTGCGTAGCCGCCCAGGCTCACGACCCCTTCCTGTATGCGCGCGCCGCCGGAATCGTTAAGCCCAATGATCGGCGCCCCGACCTTGAGCGCCAGGTCCATCACCTTACAAATTTTCTCCGCGTGAGTTTCAGAGAGGGAACCGCCGAAGACAGTAAAATCCTGCGCGAAGACGAAGACTCGTCGTCCGTCTATGAGGCCGTGCCCGGTCACGACCCCGTCGCCTGCATAGAGTTGGCTCTCAAGCCCGAAATCACGCGAGCGATGTACGACGAGCTTGTCGAATTCCTCGAAGGTGCCTTCATCCAGCAGAAAGTTTATACGCTCGCGTGCAGTCATCTTGCCGGCCGCGTGCTGTTTCTCTACGCGCGCGGCCCCGCCGCCCTCTTCTGCGCCGCGAGCACGTTCTTTTAAGAGTTCGAGTTTCGTGGGTTGAGCCAGTTCTGTTTTCTTTGAGGTCATAAAGGTTCTATAGGGCCCTGCTCGTCCTCGCTCCTGAGCTTAAGGTTTTACTTGAAGTCGCTGAAAGGAAACGCACGCTTCTCTATCAAGGCGATTAGCTCCTCCAGCGCCAGTTGTGAGCGATGCCGGACCTCTACCGGGTAATTAAATCGTGCGGCGTTGGCGGCGTACTCGTCTTCATCCAGGATGGTGTAAGTGAAGTCCGGGGCCACCAGCACGTCCACGTCCAGGTCAATATAGCTCAGCACGTTCTTTTGCAAAACGGGCGGCACATTAATATTGCAGTAGAAGTTACGCAGCTCGCCCGTTGGCTCTACAAAGCGAAAGATATTGTACCAGCGGTCCAGCCAGTAATATTCAAGGCTGAGCGTACCCTTTGAGACCGTGCCGAGGAGGGCGTGGCGTATCTCCTCTTCAAAGATGGCGTCGAGCACGATCAGTGATTCCTCCCGGCGCACGAGCCGAGCGCGCCAGCGGCGGTGTTCTCTCCCGTCGTATTTGTAGGTGCGAACCGTAACGGCCTGCGGCTCAGTTTCGTCTTCGCCAGTCATCAAAAAAAGCCTTTACGATTCTCGTCATCAAGAGGGCCTGCCTGATAGATGCTTTGAAGACGGGCCGGAGCGCTCTCAAGGTTTGTCATCACAAGGCGGCAAGACACAGCGTGCCTCAACTATTACATGAGAAGTCGGCGCGACGACAACTCTTAATGGAGAACTTTAAGAATCAACGCCCGCTCTTGCGCCAGTCCGCGAGAAACTGCTCCAGTCCCTTATCCGTAAGGGGATGCTTGAGGAGCTGCTCGATCACCTTAAAGGGCATGGTGGCGACGTGTGCGCCCATGCGCGCGGCCTCCACCACGTGTATGGGATGGCGTATGCTGGCCGCCAGGACTTCCGTCTTCCAGCTATAGTTGTCGTAGATTTCCACGATTTCGGCCAGCAGCTCAAGACCGTTCTGCCCTATGTCGTCGAGTCGCCCGAGGAAGGGGCTGATGTAGGCCGCGCCGGCTTTGGCCGCCAGGATGGCCTGCGCGGCGGAGAAGCAGAGTGTGACGTTCACCTTCGTGCCCTCGTCGGTGAGCCTGCGCGTGGCCTTGAGCCCATCCCTGGTCAGGGGGCACTTGACGACGACGTTTGGGGCTATACGCGCGTATTCGCGCCCCTCAAGCAGCATGCCCTCCAGGTCCAGGCTGGTGACTTCCGCAGAAACGTCGCCCTCTACTATCTCGCAGATGGCCGCTATGTGCTGCTTGAAATCGACTCCCCCTTCCTTG
>DATEMM010000149.1:0-5602 GCA_035275605.1 Pyrinomonadaceae bacterium | reverse complement strand
CACTACCGCTCTGCTCGTCCCAGTGTTCAGAGCATTGATCCAGCCCTGTCTCCCGGAATGGTTGGGCAATCCCAGTGTGCCTAAGAGCGTGTCCACGTAGGCCGTGTTGTCGGTAATCCCGGCGTACCTGGTCTGGTAATCCGTCCTGGCCATGAACTCGTTGATGAAGGCCAGCTTGTTGTTCTCCAACTCCTGGGCCGAAAGGAATCCACTGACTTTAGCTAAATCAGGCATGAACTGCTCGTAGAGTGGAATCTTTCCGACGGCTGAGTAGAAGCGATAGACGAAATAGCCTCGGTTCTGGAACTCCTCACTGCGGAAAAAGGCAGAACTGACTTCTATCCTGTCGCAGGGTTGGGCGACTGTTGTCCCGCACCCGTTGAGAATGTTCTGCCAGCCCTGGAATCCGGCCGGGTCAGGCTCGCGGCCAAGCAAATCTATGTAATGCTGGCGGACGAAGAACGGCGTCTGGTCTAGAGGGTTGGCTCCTGCCGACGAATCGTTGTCGTTGATGAGAATGAACGCCCTCGTGTTCGAACCGTTACCGGCTCCGACGGGATTGGTTATGTAAAATTCGAAGCTCTCCATCCCTTCGGCAAACGAATCGTCCACCAGAGGGATATAGACTGTCTTTGACTTCTCGCCGGGAGCGAAGCGCAGCGTCCCCATACTATTCGCGTAGTCGCATCTGGGCGAGGCGCTGCCGGTCACCTTGCTGCACTCGTTAAGGCCGGAAAAGTCGCTGGTAAAATAGTCCACGCTCGCGGGTCCCGTCGCGTTCGGGCCGCGATTGATCGTCACGGCCACGCTTCCGGCACCTTCTCCGACGCTGTACTCGGACTGACTGATGGTCATGACGTCCGGTTGCTCAGTTAAAGTGAGCTGGTAATTGCCCGTCACGCCCGCGTCGTAAGCAGAGACTTCGATGGTATACGTGCCGGAGCCAGGGGCGGTAAATTGGGCGAGCGAACCCTGCTTCGGTGAGCCGGGGAGGTCCGTGTAGACTACCTGTCCGACTATGCCCTGCACCACCATGTAAGTGTTGAAAGAAGTCGCCGGCGTCAGCGTAATGGAGACCTCCTGCCCCTGTACCGCATTAAAGGAGTAACGGTCGGAGAAGAAATTGCCGTTGAAGTTGGCGACTCTCAATCCAGACTGGCAATCCGAAGTGCTCAACGACCCGTTTATCGTCTGCCCGTAACTAATAGGCGTGGGCGCACAGATCGCGCCTGCGCCGCCGACCGTCAGGGAGTAGTTGTTCTGGACCGACGGGGTTGTGAAGACCCTCAGATAATAGTCTGCGGTCGCGCCCGTCTGATTTACTTGCACCACACTCGTAGAGTTGACCAGGCTGACAGGCGAAGCATCGCTGCCCTGGAAGAGCTGCATGTTAATGTTTCCGCCGCTTTGCGCGTAATTAAGTCTGAAGCCGAGGATGCCGCCGGCGGCGACACTCACCTTGTACCAGTCTTCGTCAGTCCCCTTGATAACCAGATTGCCGTAAGTTCCATTTTGGAGCGCCCTGGCGGTCGAGCGTGTGTCGTTCTCCTCAAGATTATCGTCCGGCCCGTTATCACCGTGTTGCAGGAACGAGGCAATACTCGGATAAGTCACACTGAAGCGGCCGTAGTAGTCACTCAACGTCGGCGACGAACAGGAAGCGCCGCCGCCGGTCAGAGTTCCGACCAATCTGGCGTCAGATGGAGAGCCTGTCCAGATTCCGGAGCCGGATGACCCGCCTTCGGTTGTGCCGGAATTCCAGCGGACGGCTGTAAAGTTCTGGCAATTACCGAACGGAAAACCGCCGCCGCAATCTGAAACCGTGGTTCCGAGCGAAAGGCGTTTGTGCGATGCCTGCGGGTGATGTATGCCTGTCACAGAAGTCGAAACCGGCGTGGACGTGGCGTCCCAGCCTGAGAAGAAGAGCCCGGAGGGCAGACTTCCTGTCAGACGAACGAGAGTAAAGTCGCTCGCCGCTCCCGTGGCCAGGAGATTCGCCCCGTCCGTGCTCGGAGTACCCAGGGGCGGGAAGTCGCCGCTGTTATAGTTCCAATACACCCTGAGCGACTGCGCTTCGATCTGCGTGTCAAAGCAATGATTCGCCGTCAGCAGATACGGTGTCTGGTCGTTAGACGAGTTGTTGAGCAGAGTGCCTGTGCAGGCGTACTCGGAGTTGCCGCTGGTGAACCGTAGCTGGCCAACCGACTTTGCGACCTCGGACCAGTTGCTGGTCACTTCCAGGTTGCACGCGCCTGCTATGTCCTCAGTGCCGCCCTGGCCTGCAAGAAGGTCCCTGTAGGTATGGCTGACTTCCGAGACACGAAACGGCGCATCTTGCTGCGTCACGCGCACCCCGGCCGGAGTGAAATACTCAACAGCAACACTGTCACCTTCCATCGGCGGAGTCCAGAACGTCCCGTCTCCAGTCGGCCCGCGCCCCTCGTAGGGGCCGTAGAACTCTTCCGGGTTCTTCAAAGAATAGACGAAAACTCTGGCCCCCGCGGGCAGAGACATCTCCGTGAAATGCAGGCGCGTGAAGAGCGCTCCCTCGGAGACCACGCCCATGACGCGCACCTCGCCGTCTGGCAGGTGGTAGAGGGCGCTGTCCGCCAACACATCCGGCGCGCGCAGGAAAGTCCTGACCGTGCCGATTCTGAACCTCTTCTCCTCCGGCATCCCCTCACGGATTCTGCTCTCGCTGAGAGCGGGCAGGCGGCGGACCCTGTAGGATTCGACCTTGATGAAGTCGTACAGCCTGCCGAGCGGGGCCAGCCCCTGCTCGGCCCTGATTTCGATCGGGATTTGCTTTTGAGCGGAAGCCTCTTTGTCGCCCGTACCTTTGATGCCTGGGATAGACAGTTGCTGGGCCGAGGCGCTCGCGGCAAAGACGAGCAGGCAGAGCGCGGCGTGCAGAAGGGTGCTTTTCGCGCCGAAACGCGCCCCGTATAGCGCAGAGGGGCGAGGGGAACCAGACACAGCGAAATTCTCCTTAAAGTGAGCGAGGGCAGGGACAGGGGAATTCCCCGAACATCTCTATTTCTGTCTTTATGTGCGGCAGCCTGCGGCACTATCAGCAAGCATGAGTTGATGCGGTCGGCGTCAACGAACACGCGGAGTGTTAAATTAAAACGCTCCCGCGTTAATGTCAAGGCGCGGTTTTACTATATTTGTCGGCGGTTTCTAAAGAATCGGGCGCAGTCCTACTTCGCGGAAGTCTCCTGTCCGGCAGTCTTATCGCTCACTATAAGGCTCTCCGGGGCCGTGGGGTCTGCGTGAGGGTTCGGGCGTCCAGCCATCCTGGCGAATAAATCCTCGTAGCGGTCAACGACGCGCTCCCAATCGTAATACTTCTTGACGCGATCCTGCGCCCGCAGGCGGTAGGCGCTCACCAGGGAGCCGTCTCTGAGGACGCGCTGGAGCTGGTAGGCAAGCTCCGCCTCGTCCGCGTAGGAGAGCCCGGCGTCGCCGACGGCTTCGACGTTCTCCGGCGTCCTAAGCGTCAGCACGCAGTTGCCGTAGCCCATCGCCTCCAGCAGCGCCGGGTGCGTGCCGCCGACCTCCGTGGCGTGGACGTAGCAATAGGCGTTCTGCTGCAACATGCGGTAGTCCTTGCCGAAGACAAAGCCCGTGAAGATGATGCGCTTGTCGCCACGCGCGCGCGCGCGCAATTCCTGTATGTACTCGTGCGCGTAAGGGGCGTCACCGACGATCAGTAGTTTGTGCGCGGTCCGCACCTTCTTGAAAGCTTCGATGACGAGGTGCGCGTTGTTTTCCGGCTCCAGGCGCGAGACGTAGAGCACGTAGCGGTTGGGCTCGACGCGCCAGTGGCGCACGGCAGGCTCAGGCCGTCGCTCGACCTCTGCTCCGTAGGCGATCATGGTCGAGGGCGTGTTGTAGCGCGCCAGGTAATATTCCTGTATGACGCGCGCGTCCGTCACAATCTCGTTCGGCAGAAAAGTGGCCAGGCGCTCCGTCAGGCGATAGTAGTTGCGCCCGAGCCAATTCCACTTCTTGCGCTTGTGCTCCAGGCCATCGACGTTGATGGCGACGGGTGTGCCAGTCCATCTCAGGATCGGAGCGAAGGGGGCGTTGGCGGCGTTGCAGATGAGCGCGGCGTCGTAGCGCGCGGGTACGGCCGCGAGGGCCGAGATGAAAGAGTGTACGACCGTGTCGAAATATTTGTGCCGGATGGTCGGCAGCACCTTCAGGCGCACGCCGTGATATTCGATCTGGCGCGGCGAGACGTAGTGCGCGCGGCAGTAGACGGTCACGTCGTGTCCGCGCTCGACCAGGCGGGTCGAGAGATGTTCGGCGAAAGTTTCAAAGCCGCCGTAGCTGGCGGGCACCCCTCGCGTCCCTAGAATTGCTATTCGCATCACTAAATAAACTATGAATGCGGAACGATGAACGATGAACCATTTTTACTTTCGCCTTCAGCGTTCAGTGTTCATCGTTTCTCCCTGCGGCTTGTTCGTATACCCTCAATGTCAGGCGCGCCGTCTCGCGCCAACTGAATTGCTTCGCGCGCTCAAGCCCTTTGGTGCGCAGCCGGGCGCGCAACTCCGAATCATCAATCATCTGTGCCAGCGCAGCAGCCAGCGCGTCCCTGTCAAACGGATCGACGAGCAGTCCGGCATCACCGACGACTTCCGGCAAGCTCGTCAGATTACTGGCGATGACCGGCGCTCCGCATTGCATGGCCTCCAGCGGCGGCAGGCCGAAGCCCTCGAAGTAGGACGGGTAAACGAAGCAGAGCGCCCCCGTGTACAGTGCCGGGAGGTGCGATTCTGATACGTACCCCGTCACCACCGTGAGGTCAGCGACGCCACACTCTCTGATAGCTCGGAGCGTTTCACCGTAGAGCCAGGCTCTTTTTCCGACCAGGGCAAGTTGTGGAAGATTAGCCTGTGGGCGCGCTCGACGCAAGGCCGAATAGGCGGCGACCAGGCCCACCAAGTTTTTCCGCGGCTGAATGGACCCGACCGCGAGCACATAATTTTGGCCCAGCCCGTAAAGCTCTCCAATGCGCCTGACTTCCGTTTCATCGCGGACGGGCGCGAAATGAGAGGGCGCGGCGAGCGGCGTCACGCTGACGCGCTCAGGGTCAATCCCGTAGGTCTCAATCAGGTCGCGCCGCGTGTGCTCGGAGGGCGCGATGACGTGTGCGCTACGGCGCGCGGTGCGGCGCACGGTCAGGCGAAGCTGAGCGCGACTGCGGCGCTTGAAGGTCTGCGGCAGGTGCTCGAAGGAGAGATCATGAATGGTGGCGACGACCGGGCAGGGCGCGAAGGGCGGCGCGGTGTATTGCACGTGCAGGAGGTCTACTGGGCGGCGGCGCAGCTCCGCCTCCAGCGTCAAAGGGATTCTGACGAGCGGCGTGTGCGGCAAAGTCGAGCGCACCTGGACGTTCGGCCAGCGGTCGCGGAAGCGCTCCACGGCTTCGCGCTTCGTCACGTAGATGGTGTAACGGTTGATCGTGTCCAGCTCGGCCAGAGCCTCCACTAGATTCGTGGCGTAGCTCTCGTTCCCGGCCAGGCCCGTCCCGACCGAGTGTGCGTCAATGGCGATGTGAAGGGATGAGGGATGAGGGATGAGGGATGAG
>DATEMM010000148.1:0-13947 GCA_035275605.1 Pyrinomonadaceae bacterium | reverse complement strand
GACAGAGATGGCGTTGAAAGTTCGGCCTCCGTCGTTCGACCTGTAGAAGCCTGTGTTGAGGACGTAGACGCCCTCGGCGTTCTGCGGGTCGGCGTAGATGCGCGTGTAGTACCAGGCTCGCTGCCGCAGTTTCCGCTCGTCGTTGACGCGCGTCCACTTCTTCCCGCCGTCGTCCGAGCGAAAGACCCCGCCGTCCTCAGCTTCGACGATGGCCCAGATGCGCTCCGGGTTGACGGGCGAGACGGTGATGCCGACTTTACCGATGACGCCTTTCGGCAATCCTTCGTTTCGCGTCAACTCGGTCCAGGTGTCGCCCCCGTCCGTTGACTTGAAGAGGCCGGAGCCAGCCCCGCCGCTCTCTAAACTGTAAGGCGTGCGACGCACGTCCCAGAATCCTGCGTAGAGGATGTTGGCGTTCGTCGGGTCGAAGGTCAGGTCAATCGCGCCCGCGCGGTCGTTGCGGTAAAGAATCTTCTCCCAGGTCTTGCCGCCGTCCTTCGAGCGGAAGACGCCGCGCTGCTCGTTCGGGCCGAAGATGTGGCCGATGGCCGCGACGTAAACCAGGTCCGGGTTACGCGGGTGAACGCGCACGCGCCCGATCTGCCGCGTGTCTTCGAGGCCGACCTTCTTCCAGGTCTTGCCCGCGTCCGTAGACTTATAAACGCCGTCGCCATGCGAGACGTTGCCGCGGAGGGGCGATTCGCCCATGCCGACGTAAATCACGTTGGGGTCGGCCTCGCAGATGCCGATCGCGCCCACGGAGCCTGTGCCAAAAAAGCCGTCCGAAACTGGCAGCCAGTTCGCCCCGCCGTCCGTGGTCTTCCAGACGCCGCCGCCCGTCGCGCCGAAGTAGTAGACGAAAGGCTGCGAGGGCACGCCCGCCACGGCCGTCACGCGCCCGCCCCTGTACGGACCAATGCCCCGCCACTGCAAGCCCTTCAGGAAACTCTTGTCGTAGCCCTGTGCTGGTGGCTGCGGCTGTTGCTGTGCTCGTAGTGAAGCCTGAAAAAAGAGCGTGATGAAGAGTAAGGAGAGGATGACGAGTTGACTACGGCGAGGGCTCTTTCTCTCTGTCATGACAGAATCCTTTCGGACGCTTGATGGAAATGTTAGAGCGCGGCAAGGCTATAAGGGGGCTCAGGAAAAGCGCGGCCCCTTACGAAGTCAAATCTTTTCTCATCACCGGGAAGTCATTGCGCACATCCACCGTCACAAAACCCTTCCTCTCGTACAGGCGTATGGCCCTGCGGTTGTTCGGCGAAACGCTGAGCGAGATGGCCGGGTAGAGATTCTTTACAGCTTCGAGCAGGCGTTCGATGAGAGCGCCGCCCAGCCCCTTGCCCCTGTATTCTGGTAGGAGCGCGATTCCCATCTCCGGCGTTCTCTCGTCCAGGTAAGCGAAGCCTGGGTCGTCCGCGCCGGATTGCCGAATCCAGACGGCCCCAATCGGCTGACCGCTCGCTTCATCCACGGCGACGAAGCCCAGATCACCGTCGCGCCCCCAGCCCTTCACGTACCTGGCTATGTGCGGCCGCTGCACCACGTCCCGCGGGAACGGCTCCTGCCCCTCGACGTAAAGACTCTGGTACAGCATCTCCCACAGGAAGGGCTCGTCCGACTGAGCGGCCGGTCTGATTCGGTAATTAAAGGGCCTTGTCATTTACAAGCTCAGCAATAAGGAGCCGGCATGTTCTCAAAGATTCTCAATCGGCACAGGCTCAACCTCGTCGGCCAGCTCGAAGCCGAAGACGCGCGAGTAGAAATAGAGCTCTCCGTCTAAAGCGCGCTTGATGTTTTCGGCGCGGCGAAAGCCGTGCTGCTCGCCCGCGAACGGGACGTAGGCGACGGGCAGGCCCTTCGCGCGCAAAGCGTCAACCATCATCTCAGCCTGGTTGGGCAGCACCACCTTGTCCTCTAACCCTTGAAAGAAGATGACTGGGCAGGCCAGGCGGTCAACGTAGTGTATGGGCGAGCGCTCGCGGTAGAGGTCCGCGCGCTCCGGATACGGCCCGATCAGGCGGTCCAGGTAGCGCGACTCGAACTTGTGCGTCTCCGTCGCCAGCGCCTCGCAATCGCTCACGCCGTAGTGACTCGCCCCGGCCTTGAAGCGGTCGCGGAAGGTCAGGGCACATAGCGTCGTATAGCCACCCGCGCTGCCTCCCGTAATCATCAAACGGTTCTCGTCGGCCAGACCGCGCTCGACCAGATAGCGCGCACCGTTGGCACAGTCGTCCACGTCCACGATTCCCCAGCGGTCGTTCAGGCGCAAACGATATTCGCGCCCGTAGCCAGTGCTCCCGCCGTAGTTCACGTCCAGAACGCCTATGCCGCGACTCGTCCAGTACTGAATCCCCAACGCCAGCGTCGTCGTCGCGGCGGACGTAGGCCCGCCGTGGCTCTTGACCAGAAGGGGCGGGAGCTCTCCTTCCGGAGCCGTGTAGTCGCGGTTGCGCGGCGGATAGAAAAAGGCGTGAGCAGTCTTTCCGTCTTCGGTCGGAAACTCCACGGCCTGCGGCGTAGAAAAGTAGCCTGGGTCAATCTGAAGCTCGTTCGAGCGACGCAGGGTCTCCGCCTGTCCCATCGCCAGGTCAAGCCGGACGATTGACGCGGGGCTGGTTGGCGAGCCGCCGCGAAAGACAGCGCGCCCGTTTGACGCCTTGAGGTAAGTGATGTCCGTGTACGGCGTCTCGACGGGCATGAACTCCTTCGTCTGCGTGTTCAGACTGGCGAGGCGCGCGCTTCCCTTTTCGATGTAGGCGCAGACGATTCTCTCCGCCGATTCGAGCGCATACGACGACATGCCGAAGCCCCATTGCGGCAGGCCGAACTCCGCCTGCATCTCGTGCAAGGGCTCCACGCTCCCGTCTCCATTGCGGCGATAAAGGTTCCACCAGCCGCTCCGGTCGGAGACGAAATAGAGCGCGCCGTCCGGAGACCACTGCGGCTGAAAGATAGACTCTTCCAACCCGCCGGCCACGCGCTCCACCTTCCCGAGCGAATTGGCGTCAGCGAACTCGCCGACGCACAGCTCCGTTCCGTCCCAGGGCATGTTCGGGTGATTCCATTCGAGCCAGGCCAGACGATTCCCGTCCTGGCTCAGGCGCGGGCTCGAATAAAAATCCCTCCCGGAAGCGAGCACAGACATGTCCGCCCCGTCATCCAGGTTGATGCTGACCAGGGTGTTGACGGCCTCATTCCCACCCGTGTGGTCTTCGCGCACGCAGATCAGGCGGCGACGGTTGCGATCAACGAGAGGGTCCGCGTAGCGCATCTCGACTTCGGGCGTTAAAGGCTCCGGCTGCGAACTCGGAGTTTGCCTGTAGAGGCGCTGGTCCGTAAAGTTTGAGAAATAGACTATGCCATCGGAGACTGTGTAATCGCCCCCGCCGTATTCGTGAACGCGCGTGCGTGCGTTGAAGGGCTTGGGCGTCACGTCGGCAGTCTCGCCGTCCGGCGTGCGGCGGACGATGACGCTGCGGCCTCCTTCGGAGGGTCGCATCTCTAGCCAGTAGACGTCCTCGCCGTCGAGGGCCACCGCTCCGACTCCGATAGAGCCTTTGGTGATTAAGTCCGAAGTGATGGGCGATTTCCAAGAGCCATAGGGTTTGACCTGCGTCTCAGCCATTTAGGGCGTCCTCCGAGCTGTCAGGGTTTCAGGCGATGATACAGTGAGTTGCGCCGCTGTCAACGCTCGCGCGCCAGCGCGAGGGCTATCTCCGCCGCCACGCGCGCATTGTTTTCCAGAAGAGCGATGTTGGCACGAAGCGTCGCGCCCACGCTTCTCTCCGCCATCCGCGAGAGCAGGAACGGCGTCAACTCGCGCCCGCGAATGTTACGCTTCTCGGCCTCGCCCAGCGAATCTCTTAAAACTTCTTCCAGACGCTCGGCGGGCAGCTCCGCCGCTTCCGGCACTGGCACAGTCACTAGAGTCGTCCCCTCCAGCCCTAGGGCGCGGCGGGCCGTAGCGATGGCGGCCGCCTCTGCGGGCGAGTCAGCGCGAACGTCCACGGGCAGGCCGCTTCGCCTTGAATAGAAGGCAGGCATCTCGTCCGTGCCATAGCCGACGACCGTGATGCCGTGGGTTTCCAGCCACTCGCGCGTGGCCGGAAGGTCCAGAACGATTTTCGCGCCGGAGCAGACGATTAAGACGTTGACGCGCGCAAGCTCAGGCAAGTCCGCGGACACGTCCGGCAGAGTCCCGCGATGTACGCCGCCGATTCCGCCGGTGGCGAAGACACGAATGCCCGCGCGGTCTGCAACCCAGGCGGTCGTGGCAACGGTCGTCGCGCCGTCCAACTTGTTCGCGACCGCGACGGGCAGGTCGCGCCGGCTGAGCTTAAGAATGCCCTCGCTCCGGGCGATGTATTCGAGCTGCTCCAGGCTGAGGCCGACGTGCAGCACACCCTTGAGGGCGGCGATGGTCGCTGGCACAGCCCCTGTGTCGCGCACAATCTCTTCGAGCCTGAGCGCCGTTTCAAGATTCAGCGGGCGCGGCAGACCGTGTGCGATGACGGTGGATTCGAGCGCGACGACCGGAAGATTCTCCCTGATCGCGCCTTCAACTTCCGCGCTGAGCTGTAAAGGGGCGGGCACTATTATTTCTTCCCCTTCCGCCCCTTGGCAGCCTTGCGCTCGTTCTCGTCGGGGGTCTTCTCGCCCTTCTCCTTGGCGTCCGGCGCGCCGGCTTCGGCGGCCGCGTTCTCTATCTCGGAGTTGACTTCGCCGCCGATCATGATGGCCATTCCGGTGAAGTAGAACCAGAGCATCATGATGATGAGAGCGCCGAGGCTGCCGTAGGTTGCGCTGTAGGAGTTGAAGTAGGAGAGGTAGAGCTTGAAGCAGAAGGAGACCAGCAGCCAGAGGGCGACGCCGATGGCCGCGCCGGGCGTGACCCACTTCCACTCCTGCTTTTTCAGGTCGGGCGCGAAATAGTAGATGAGGTTGAAGGCGAGCAGGATGAAGAAGAGGATGATCGGCCACTGTACGATCTTCCAGGTGATGGTGAAGACGCCGCTCAGGCCCGCCCAGGTGGCGATGGCGTCCGCGATTTGGAAGCCGTAAAGCAGGAGCGCAAGCGCCGTTACTATCAGCAGCGCGAGCGCGACGGTCAGCCCGATGGCAACCAGGCGAACCTTCCAATAAGAGCGCGACTCCTTAACCTCGTAAGCAGTGTTGAGGGTCTCCGTGATGGCTCCCATGCCGTTGGAGGCGGCCCAGAGCGTCGCCAGCAGGCCGAAGGAGATTTTGCCTGCGCCGGCCGAGTTGCTCAGTTCCTCCACAGTGGACTTGACGAGGTCGCCGGCCGAAGAGGGCATCACCTCGGCCAGGTAAGAGATCAGGTTGTTGCGCAGTTCCGTCCCCTTGTCCGCGAAGATTCCGAGCAGCGCCATCATGACGAGCAGCAGGGGAAAGAGCGCCAGCAGAAAGTAGTAGGACAACTGCGCGGCGCGCCCCCAGACGTCGTCCTCGTTCATCTCGTGCCAGACGCGCTTGCCCAAGTCCTTCCAGCTCAGCCCGCCGAACCCCCACATAGAAGCTTTAGCCTGTGCCATAAGCCCGTACTTCCCCCCTTTAAGCCGACCAGAGTGAGGCGCGGCCCGCCGTTAGGGTTGTGCCAGTAGCGCCCCCGTGGCCGCGCTGAAAAACAGAGTTTGAAGAAAGTGGTGCGACGGATACTTTACAACAAAAGGGCACGGGGGCGAGGGTTAATTTTTCTTTCCGGTGCGGGAAAAGGCCGGGCGGCTGGGCGGCTTGACAGTGCCCTTCTCATCTCTTAGGATGACACTTCGCCTGCGGCCAGCAATTCGAAAGCGCCCGAAGGCACGTATGTCAATGGTAGACGGCTTCCCTTACAAGGAAGAGGTTGGGGGTTCGAATCCCTCCGTGCCTACCAAAGAGGATTTGAAATCTCAGATGTAAGATTTGAGATTAAGATTTGAAAATTTAGGTTTTCCCTGCGGAGTCGTAGTTCAGTTGGTTAGAACGCCGGCCTGTCACGTCGGAGGTCGCGGGTTCGAGTCCCGTCGGCTCCGCCACTAAGTTAAGCGCGCCTGTATCATCTCAGGCGCGCTTTTCTACTTTCACCACGCTTTTGCAGCCATTTCTGAGGGGGTTTTGGGAATCTTTTTCTTTATCTGCCGCGTTACCTCAGACCGCTTGCCCTCATCTCAACCTAAGACTTTTTCGACCTCCACGCGGTTATCGTGGTAGACGGCCCCGCCGCCCATGTCCGAGTCACGCTCGTCTACAGTGGCGTTGACCGTGGCACCGTCCCTGGTATGTCGCGGCCACTTTCCCTTCGTGCTGGCGACCACTCCCTGGCGGACGCGGTCAGTTATCTCGACCGTCACGGTAAAAGAGCCGCGAGAGTTGAAGACGCGAGCAGTATCTCCAATCTCAAGCCGCCGGGGCGTTATCGCAGCCAGCTTTCATCCGCGAGTTCCGCACGGTCCTGACCTTTAGCCAGGCATTTTTAAGGTAAGCCCAGAGGAGCGATGTCGTCATAATAAGTGGCCTTCACTCGCTCGGATTTAGTGAAGTATTGAAACCAGATGATGCACATGATGGTCACTGCGACCGCGCTGGTAAGGCTCCTCCGCATTATTTCATTCTGCGCATCAACGGGAATGTCGCTGAGCTTGTAAGCGAACGCATCCAGTATAAAGACCACCGCGTTTGCGACTAGATATATCTTCGCCAGCTTGACTGAAACGGGCGTCCGAATCTTCCAGAGGGTGAGCGCCACAAGCATCCCGAACAGGAACAGGCCAATGCTCAACGCTCTTTCCACCCTGATGATGTTGGCGGTCATAGGAAATGTCGTCTCGATTTGAGAGGGACTGATGTTGTGTGGGTCGTTTAATTCATTCCAGGTCGCTATCGGGCGAAGAATCAACTGTCCGATGATGAAGAACGCGAGCCACCCGCCCACGCCTTTCAACCTTGAACCGACCGGCTTGAATTTCAGCTCTGTATTTTGATCTTGATTCATAACCTGCCTTAACCGAAGCCCCTCTGAAAAGTAGTTGAGCAAGAAGGCCCGCGCGGCGTCTTCCTACTAATTTTTCAAGGCGTGCGTTATATCTCAGCCTTTCATGGCCCGATTCTAATTTCATTTCCTTCATCCAACAAGAAGTTTTCCGCCGGCCCGCTAAGGCTGCTCTTCAGGTTCATCCACCAGCTCCCACTTAATCCTGCTGTGCATGTCAATCTGTCTGAGGAGCGCGCCGCGCTCGTCGTAGAAATCGTACATGCCTTCATGAAAGTTCTGTGTATCGACTCTGACTGCCTCAGGGATAATCTCTGTCGTCCCGTCCTCGTAGATAACCAACATCGCCATAATCAATTTAACTCCTGCTGTGCTAAGTCTCAGGCGAGCCGCAAATATTTTCTCACAACAAAATCACCCGCGAAGCCGTATGTATAAGTCAGGCGAAAAAGATTACGGCCCTTCCGGCATCTTGTCGGAAAAGGGGGCGGCAGCAAACACTCCAAGGAGGTGCTAACGGGGTGGCTACAAAAATTCTTCTCATCGCGGCGCTCTTCCTCGGCGCTCTCTCTGCGCTCGGTTGCAACATGGATTACGGCGGCAACGCCAGGACCACACACGTCGCCGGAACTGTCAATGAGATTAAGGGTGAACAGTGCGGGGCTCAAGTGGAAAGTCTGCGCGAAGACCTGAGACTGGCACAGGAGCGCGTCAGGCTTGCCGAAGAACGGGCCGAGTTGGAGAGACAGAAAAGAGAGCTAATCGAAGAGCGCGCGGGCAATAAGCAACCGGACGATTCTGTCGAGGGCGACCGGACGCCCGCGGATGAACCGGCCCGTGAACAAACTCCCGAGGGCACTGTTCCTAAACCCGGACGGAGTTACACGGGCTCCTGAATTCGCGCGAGGTCGTTTTTAGCAGAGAGCCAGAGTGCGGCTGAGATTTATTAACCCATTAACTGGCGCAGACGCATTCTGGCCTTGTGCAGTTGCGACTTGCTGGTGCCGATGGCGACGTTGAGCAGGCGCGCGATCTCAGCGTGTTCGTAGCCCTCTACGTCGTGCAGGATGAGGACGGCGCGGTAGCCAGGCGAGAGCTGCGCGATGGCCCGCTCCAGCGAGATGCGATCTACCGCCGGCATCCAGCCAGTAGATTCCACACTCTTCTGCGGCTCCGGCGTCTCGCCGTCCTCGGTCGTCTTCTCGCGCCGCCTGACCATTTTTCTGAAATGCATCAGCACCTTGTTGACGGTCACGCGATGAAGCCAGGTCATCATGGCCGAATCGCCGCGAAAACTCCCGATCTTGTTGTGGACGTGTATGAAAATCTCCTGCGTCAGGTCTTCAGCCTCGGCCGCGTTGCCTGTCATTCGCAGACAGAGGGTGTAGACGCGGCGATGATACTGCCTGTAAAGCTCCTCGAACGCCGCCATGTCGCCGCACGCAATCCGCCGCGCCAACTGATAGTCGTACTGTGATCCGGCGAGTGGCCGGGCGGCCTCAGCCGAGGGCTGCCACGTCAACAGAGATTCGCTGAGCAGTGTCGCTTCGTTCATCATCATTAACGTCCCCTTGTTTCTGATGAGGCTCCTTGAGCGCCGGTAACTTGCAGGCGACAGAGACGAGAAGAATTAACCGTGTGATAGTCACCTGCGCCCCTCACAGGCACCATCAGCTTTCGGTCAACCGCCTTCTCGCCTTTCCTCTGCCGCCTCTCTGGGGAGATTTTTAATGTCCGGAAAACTAAACCCGCTTGAGAAAGCTTTATGTCTGCGCTGAGATGCGACTTTCGTTTCCGGAAGTGTAAAGAGTCGGTCAACGCCGTGTAAATTTTCGTTAAAGACCGTCCAGCAAACAGCAAGGGCACCTTTGAAAAGGAAAGAGGGGCAGAAAGTTTTACGCCTCTGCCCCTCTTTTCCAGGTCGCTGCTAACGCTCTAAGGCCGCGGGCTAGTTGTTCGTGTCGTCCCCGCGCTGCGCCTCGCGCTCCTTGCGGCGCTGCTCGAACTCCTGGCGCTTGGCCGCGAGCTGAGCCTTCTGCTCGGCCGTCAGCACGTTGTAAATCTGCGACATGATGCGAGCGTGCGCCACTTCCAGCTCGATCTGTATGTTGGCGCGAGCCTGCGCCGCGGACCGGACGGCTGCTTCGTCGAAGGCTCCGCCCTTCATCGGGTCTGGCTGGCTCTCGTGCAGGGCGCGCAACTGCTCGTGCAGCGCCTTCGTGCTCTCCTCGAAGCTGTCCGTGATCTTCTTGATCTGCGCCTTCTGCTCGTCTGTCAGGTTGAGGTCGCGACCGAAAGGCCCGAGGCCGCCGCCACGAGGTCCTGGGCCGCCGCGGAAACCGTCTCCCGGAGGAGGCCCGCCGGGCCCGCCGTGTCTAGGGCCGCCGCCGCCAGGCCCCTGCTGCGAGAAGGCCGCCACGGCCAACGCCAGCACAAACGCGGCGGCGATGGCCGCGAAGCCGCTCATGCTCTTCCAGTTTGCTTTCATCTTCTTCTCTCCTCTTTGAAACAATTAATATGTTGCCCAGACAAAACCGCCACGCCGGATGAGTCTGAATGTGCGAACTCTTCCTTCGGCTCGCCATCTTAGACGGTCATGTTAGCAGCAAAGTCGTAAAGAGTACGTCAACCTAGTGTAAAGAGATAGTAAAGCGGGCTTTTCCCTTCACTCTGCCTCTTTACAACACGAAAATCGCGGCTAAGATGAATGCCGCGCCGGGCTTTCTTGGCGCTGGATGAATCTGTGCGGCGGAGACCGTTGGATGAGTTTGCGGCGGATACTGGTGATTGACGACGATGTTGGGCTCTGCGAGTTGGTCGCCGAATACCTCAGGCCGGAAGGTTACGAGGTCGAGGCGACGCACAACGGCGAGGCGGGCGTGGAACTCGCTCTCTCCGGCAAGCACGAACTGGCGGTGCTGGACGTCATGCTGCCAGGCATCAATGGCTTCGAGGTGCTGCGGCGCATACGCGCACAGTCGCGCCTGCCCATCGTCATGTTGACGGCGCGCGGCGACGATGTTGACCGCATCGTCGGCCTCGAAATCGGCGCGGACGATTACCTGCCGAAACCCTTCAACCCGCGCGAGCTGGTCGCACGCATCAACGCCGTGCTCAGGCGCGTGCGCCCGGAAGAGCTGGGCCAGCAACCATCGGAGACTCTCTCCTTCGGCGACATAGAGATGGACAAACGCACGCGCGTCGTCCGCCGCGGCGGCACCAACATCGAATTGACCGCCGTCGAGTATGACCTGTTGGAAAGGCTCTTGCGCTCTCCCGGCCGCATAGTGACCCGTGAAGAACTGGTCAGAGACGTGCTCCACCGCGCCCTGTCGCCGTTCGACAGGAGCATAGACATGCACGTCTCCAACCTGCGCAAGAAACTGGGCCACCAGGTCCGCAACGTCGAGCGCATCAAGAACGTGCGCGGCGTCGGCTACATCTACATGAACCCGGACGATTCCCTCTCCCGCTAAAAAACGAGCGTGCGAAGTCTCTTTCTCAAAATTTTTCTCTGGTTCGGGCTGGCGCTGCTGCTGGTCAATCTGGGACTTTTCGTCATGTTCCTGTTGACGGCCCCGCGCAACCGGCCCTTGCGCGGCCCGAGCGCGGCGGCCCTTGGCATCTACGCTCAAACGGCCGCGGACACTTTCGAGCGCGATGGAAAATCCGGCCTCTCCGATTACCTCTCGCGCGTCGAAAGCGCCTCAGGGGTCCGCGCAGTCGTCTTCAATGAAAACGGCGAGGAACTTTCGGGGCGCGCAGCACCAATGGGCGCGCGCGAATTGGCATCGAAGGCGAGTCAAAGCACGCGCCCGAATTTCTCAGCAACCGAGCGGGACCTGGCCGCCTTCATGGCACGCTCTGCGAGCGGGCGTCCCTACACGCTGGTGGCCGGGATGCCCGGACCGCCGCCGCCGCCCCCAGGGCCTTTCGGCCTGGAAATGGGACGCTCCGTGCAGCACCTCCTGCTCGCGCTCTTCATCGGCGCCGCGCTCTGCTACTGGCTGGCACGCTACCTGACGGCCCCTATAGTAAAGCTGCGCGCGACGACGCGTGAGCTGGCCGACGGCAACTTCAACGCGCGCGTCGGCCCGGAGCTGACCAGGCAAAAGGATGAGATAGGCCACCTCGGGCGAGACTTCAATTTGATGGCCGAACGAATCGAATCCCTGGTGATGGCCGAGCGGCGGCTGCTTGCGGACATCTCGCACGAGCTACGCTCACCTTTAGCCCGCCAGCGCGTCGCCATCGCCATCGCGCGCCGCCGCGCAACGCCCGAAGCCGCCAGCGCCATCGACCGCATAGAGAGCGAGGCCGAGAGCGTCAACGAGATGCTCAGCCAGGTGCTCACGCTCTCGCGCTTCGAGAGCGGGACAGACGGCCTGAGGACGACCGCGATAGACCTGCCCGCCCTCTTGGAGAAGGTGGCCGACGATGCGGACTTTGAAGCGAAGGGCCGCGACCGCTCCGTGCGCGTGACGGAGAGCGAGCCCTGCGCGACCACGGGCGTCTTCGAGCTGCTGAGGAGCGCCGTCGAAAACGTCGTGCGCAACGCCGTCCACTACACGGCCGAGGGGACGGAGGTCGAGCTGGCGCTTCGATGCGAAGGCGGCGAGGCGGAAAAGTACGCGGTCATACGCGTGCGCGACCACGGCGCGGGCGTCCCGGACGAAGCCATAGAAAAAATCTTCCGCCCGTTCTATAGGGTTGAGGACGCGCGCGACCGCGAGACAGGAGGGACGGGCCTCGGGCTGGCCATCGCCGCGCGTGCCGTGCGCCTGCACGGCGGAACGATTCAGGCGGCCAACGCCCCGGACGGCGGCCTCATGGTCGAAATCCGTCTCCCCATCAAACTCCCCATCAAATTGAATTTTTGACCCCGAAGAGGCCGAATATGCTTTAGGCCCCTTCGGGGTCCAAAGCATTGGGCGATGATTGATGACGAGCGGCGCGTGGGCTTAGTATGGCTCCTATGATTTCGGTCGCAGAAGCCATCAGCCTGGTCAAAGCACACGCGCGGCCGCTGCCCGCCGAGACAATCATTCTCGGGGACGCGCTCGGGCGCGTGCTGGCCGAGGACATCTCGGCCGATTCCGACCTGCCTCCCTTTAACCGCGCGCAGATGGACGGCTACGCCGTGCGCTCAATGGATGTCGCCCGCGCGCCCGCGCGCCTGCGCGTGGTGGGCGAATCGGCAGCGGGGCGGGGCTGGCACAAAGAACTGGGCGCGGGTGAAGCCGTTCGGATTATGACTGGAGCGCCTGTGCCAGCCGGGGCCGACAGCGTGCAGAAGGTCGAAGTGACGAACGAAGCGGACGGCCTGGTGGAGATTTCAGAGGCCACGCGTCCCGGACAGTTCATCGTCGAGCGCGCAAGCGAGATTAAAGCGGGCGAGACGGTCCTCTGCGCGGGCGAAGAGATTAACGGCGCGATGACGGCCGTGCTCGCTTCGTTCGGCTACGCGCGCGTGCAGGTGAGCAAGCGCCCGCGCGTGTGCGTGCTGGCGACCGGATCGGAGCTGGTCGGCGTGACTGAGCGTCCCGCGCAAGACCAGATTCGTGATTCCAACAGTTATTCGCTCGGCGCTTACGCCCAACTGGCCGGGGCCGAGGCCGAACGGTTGCCGCTCGCTGGCGACGACCTCGAAACTTTAAAGCGCGAGATTGCGATGGCGGCTTCGCGCTCGGATGCTCTGATCTTATCTGGCGGCGTCTCGATGGGCGTCTACGATTTCACGAAGGCCGCGCTCAGGGCGCTCGATGCGGAGATTTTTTTCGAGCGAGTCAGCCTGCGCCCAGGCAAGCCTACGGTCTTCGCGCGCCTGGGCCAGACGCTCGTCTTCGGCCTTCCGGGCAATCCCGTTTCCGTCTCCGTTACCTTCAACCTCTTCGCGCGGACTGCGCTGCGCGCCATGCAAGGCTGCCGCGAAGCCGCGATGTTGGAAGAGACGGCTCTGCTCGCACGCAGGGTTAAGGGGACGGCGGCGCGCACGAGCTATCTTCCGGCAAAGCTCGGAACTGACGACGACGGGAGACTCCTGGCGGAGCCTTTGAAGTGGGGCGGCTCATCCGACTTCGTCGCGTTTGCGCGGGCGACCGCGCTCATCATAGTGCCCGCGGACGTTTCGCACATGGAGGCGGGCGAAAGTGTGAGCGTCGTCCGTCTGCCCGGCTGAAGTTCCCTGTCACTTTATGGAAAGAGAGAAAGAGCTGGAAGCGGCCGCTCCGCCCCCGGACCTCCCGCGAGACGGCGTACAAAGCGCCGGAGCATCGACGCATCCTGAAAGCCACTCGAAGGCCAGCAGAGCGCGGCTCATCATAATCGGCTCCGCCATCTTCCTCCTAGCAACGGGCTGCCGCCTGCTCTCCTGGCAGGACAATCGTTTCGAGGCGCGGAAAGTCCAGACCGCCGTCACAGAGGGCTACAAACACACCGCGCGGCTCTTACAGCAAGGCGGCGTCGCTTCGTTCTTCAGCTCAAGCTCGCCGCTTGGCGACCCGAATCACCTGGGACACCCGCCCGGCTACTCCATCCTGATCGCCTTCGTCTCTAACCTCTTCGGCGACTCGGACGCGGCTCTCCAAATCATACAGATTCTCGCGGACTCTCTGGCGGCCGTCCTTGTCTTTCTCATAGCCCTCAGCCTGCTTGACGAAAGGACGGCCCTCATTGCGGGGCTGCTCGTCGCCTTCGCGCCGCAGTTCACTTATAACTCGGTCATGCTTTTGCCGGACACGCTCTCGGTGCTGCCCATCCTCGTCGCCGTTTACCTGCTTGCCCGAACAGGCAAGCGCCCGCGCCTCCTGGCATTCGCGGCAGCCGGAGCGCTCATAGGTCTCTCCTGCTGGCTGCGCGCGAACGCGATGCTGCTCATTCTCTTCCTGGCCGCCCTCTCGCCGCTGTTGTTGGAGCGCGGCAAACGACTGCGCTGCGCGCTCTTCCTCGTGGGCGGTTTT
>DATEMM010000147.1:0-9848 GCA_035275605.1 Pyrinomonadaceae bacterium | reverse complement strand
AAGATGCGACCTGCTCCTGGCGGAACCTGGCCCTGACCAACTATACGGGGGGCTCCAACATCATTCTGACGTGCGGCAACTTCCCCAAGCAAAACAGGGTCAGCGCCAAACCGAACTTCTCTCGCGTGATGCGGGGTGGTTCTACGCGTGGAATCAACCGCTCAGGGATCAATTACGGCGAATCTCCGAGCGGCATTCCGGTGGGTGGATACGAGATGCCGGAGGGCGGACACCAGGTCCATTCCGAAATCCGCCCTGAGGTCATAGTCGAACTTGCGCCCGGAGGGCCGCGCGAGAGCGCGCCCGAGATGCGGCCGGAGGTGCTGCCAGAGGTCAGGCCCGAAGTGATGGCCGAGCACGCTCCCACCGTCAGACCTGAAGTCGCGGCCGAAAGCGCGCCCGTGCGAAGGACGCGCGGGGCGAAGCGCAAGCCGCCGGCTACCCAACCAACCGTCGAGAAGGCCGAGCCCGAGAAGGCAGAAGCTGCAAAGGCGGAGGCCCAGGATACGCGCCAGATTAATGTTGAGATAGAAGGCAAGGGCCGCGACGAACCGCTGCGTGTCAACACTCTCTACACCCTTACGCTGGACATTGACACGAAACTACGCGAGACCTCCATCGTCCAGGACGAGCAGGCCACAAACTTCAAACTCAGTTATGAGGAGGGCGAGGAGGACGTAGAGCTGACGGTCAACCTTTCGAGCGAGGACTTTAAAATCTACGTTGGCACAGAAACACTCATCGTCCCGCGACAGGGCAGGTCAAAGAACAAGGCCGATTTCGGCATCAAGCCCCTGCACGACGGGCCGTCCAAGCTGCGCGCGCTCATCCTCAAGAATAATAACTTCGTCCAGGAGCTGACGATGACCCTGGAAGTCGGCTCCGTCCAGACCACCCCGGTCACTGCCGTGTCGAGCGGTCGGCCCCTGGAAGCCGCGGCGATCGTCAAACCGCGTGACGTGCACCTCAGCATTAGCGAGAGCAGCGCGGGCGGGTTCGACCTCAAGTTATTCTACGGAGTCACGTCCGAGGCTAGAATCCCGCTCACGCCTCAGGCGGTTGACGAAATGTCCCGCAACGTCAGGGACGTTTTAGAAAAGATCATCAACAGGCAGGAAGGGGGAAAGCCCGTTTACCAGGTCGGCGTGGACATACCTGAGAACGTCAAACAGGAATCGCTGGAGAAACTGGCCGAGGCGGGCTACAAACTCTATGACGAGATTTTCTATAAGACTCAGGAGAATCAGGCCAAGAAGATGGGCGACCTTCTTTCGACAATCGCGCGCCGGGAGAAGATGAAAATCCAGATCAGCGCGGACAGGTTTTACCTGCCCTGGGGCGTCCTTTACCTGGCCGACAAGCCCAGCCCGGTTGACCCGGAGATGTTCCTCGGCCTCAAGCACATCACCGAGCACATCCCCAAGCAGGAGAGCCTCACCTATCTCACGTTGCAGATGGACGGTAACCCTAAATTCTCAGTCAGCCTCAACCTTGATAAAGACATTGACAATGAAGCCGCCAAAAAGGGATTTAATGTAGAGGTCGTCGGCGAGCAGATTAAGTTCTGGGACAAGCTCAAAACGGCCGGCAAGTTCGACGTGGCCGTGCGCGAGAAGTCCGAAGATTTGCTGAATGCGGTGCGCAATAACGAGCTGACCGAAAGGCTCATCTATTTTTACTGTCACGCCGCTGCCAAGACTGCACAGGACGCGCCCTACCTCAAGCTCGGCGGCGGAACGAAATTGAAGAGCAGCGACTTGACGAACGCCGGGGGCAGGAGCTTCTCGCTGACTTCCGCGCCGCTCGTCTTCATCAACGCCTGCGAGTCCGGAGAGATGTCGCCGTTCTTTTACGACGACTTCCTAAGTTACTTCGTCTCCAGGGGAGCGCGCGGCGTGATCGGGACGGAGTGCAAGATTCCGGCCGTCTTCGCCAGCGAATGGGCCAGGCGCTTCTTCGCGCGCTTCCTGCCCGGCAAATCTCTCGGCGAGTTGTTTCTTGAGCTGCGCCGCGAGTTCTTCTTCGACCACAAGAACCTGCTCGGGCTGGCCTACGCCCTCTACTGTGACGGCGACACGCAGATTAATCCGGGCCTGGACATCGGCTGAGCCCACGCGAGGCAGGAAAAACGCCGCCACATAGCGGCGCGAAGGTATAACCCATGTCAGAAAATCTGATGCACACGGAGGCCGCCGAGGCGGCTTCGCCGGTTCACACCGAAGAGGTGGACCCGCGTGATCGTTCCTTCACGAAAGGCATTGCGCTTTGCCTGTCGGGCGGCGGCTACCGCGCCATGCTCTTCCACCTGGGAGCGCTCTGGCGTCTGAACGAGCTTGGCTACCTGAGCAGGCTGGACAGGATTTCGAGCGTCTCGGGCGGCTCCATCACGGCGGGCGTGCTCGCGATTAACTGGAACAGCCTGGAGTTCGGGGCCGACGGGGTGGCGGCGAACTTTGGGCCAATGGTCGTCGATCCGCTCAGAAAACTGGGCGGGAGGACGATTGACGAATGGTCTATCTTGAAGCAGATTTTTCTGTGGGGCAGCGCCGCCGACAGAATCGTCAAGTACTATAGCCGCTTCCTCTTCGGTAAAAAGACGCTCCAGGATTTACCTGACAAACCACGCTTTGTCATCAACGCGACCAACGTCCAGACAGGCGTCCTCTGGCGCTTCTCCAAGCCCTACACCTGGGACTACCGCGTGGGCGAGATCGCCAGGCCGACCTTCGAGGTCGCGCAGGCGGTCGCAGCCTCCTCGGCCTTCCCCCCGTTTCTCTCTCCGCTGGTCCTCAGCTTGAAGGGCAGGACCTTCACGCCGGGCACCGGCAGCGGTTTGCAGCGCCCGCCCTTCACTGAGAAAGCTGTCCTGACGGACGGCGGCGTCTACGACAACCTGGGGCTGGAGACGGCCTGGAAGAATTACGAGACGGTTCTGGTCAGTGACGCCGGGGGCATTCTGGTCCCCTTGGAGAAAGTACAGACCGACTGGGGCCGGCACCTCTACAGAATTCTTTTCGTCATCGATAACCAGGTCCGAAGTCTACGCAAGCGGCAGGTCGTCCAGTCCTACAAGATGAAGCAGCGGCTCGGCACGTACTGGGGCATCAGGACTGACATCGCAAACTATAAGCTTGAAGACCCCCTGCCTTGCCCCTTTGAGAAGACGACCCGAATTGCGGAGATCGCCACGCGCCTCAAAAAGCTTCCATCCGACGCACAGGAAAAATTAATCAACTGGGGCTACGCCGTCTGCGACGCCGCGATGCGCAAACACGTGGGCGGGGGAAATCCGACCCCGCCGCAGTTCCCGTACCCGGCGGTCGGCGTCGGCTGAACCTTCACGAACAATCTTAGTCCTTACACTCTGCCTCTAGTTGAGGAAAGAAGACCTCCGTCTGCCTTCAATCCTCCAGAAAGCTGCCGCGCAGGAGCGGCTGGCCCGCCAGCGACGTAAAGAAGCCGTAGAGCGTGAGCGCGACCAGCAAGACCAGCTCAAGGATGAAGCCTGTGGCGTACCAGGCGGAGAATTCCGTGGTGATTGGATAGAAAGCGAAGAGGTGCACGAAGAAAGTCATGGAGATGAGAGTGAGCACCCCGTAGCGTGCCACCGCAGTGATGATGAGCGTTGGCAGGAGCAGCCCGAGCGCGAGCCCGAGCGCGGTCTTGTTCGCGAAGTTCAGACTGAGCGCGACGTAAAGGATGATCCACCCGGCCGCGATGCCGAGCCTCTTGCGCCTGAGCAGCATGACCAGGAAAAGCAGGAGCGAGATGATGATGAAAGGCGTCAGCAAAGACCCTATGATTTGATTGATGAAGAGCGGGACGAAACCGTTGAGGCCGAGCAGCCCCAGCTCATAAAGCAGATTTGAATTGGTTGAAGGCGCGCTCATCGGCTGACCGAATAGCGGCGGAACTATGGCGCGCAGGTAGTTCGCCAGGATAAACCCGACGCCGAAGGCCGCACCGATGAGGACGTCGCGCCCGACGAGCGGGTCGCGAAAATTACCCGAGAGCAGGCGACCCCAGGAGATGAGCCACTCCGGCCAGCGCCTTCTGATGAAAGGCTCCATCGCCAGGTACATCAACCCGAAGAAGCAGGCCCAGTAGACCGCGGACCTCAGCCCGGCGGTGAGAAGACCCGCGACCTCGCCGACGGTCGGGACGTGGTGCGTGAAGAAGACCCAGGAGATCATCTTGATGGTGAAGACGAAGAGCGCGAGCCGCAGAGCTCCACGGCGGTCGCCGCGCCCCAGGCGCAAATTCCTCCAAGCGAGCAGTGCGCCGAGGCCGAGCGTGCCGAAATAGAGGGTAAAGAGGGCGACCGTAAACCATTTGGCAGACCCGCGCTCCTCGAAAGGAATCTGCCGGGCTGGCCTCTGCCACGGGCCGATCATCTCGAAGTAAATCGGTCGCCCACGGTAGCTGGCCGCCTCGATCCGCAGCGGCAGCTCGGGCCTGCCGGGGTATGAGCCGTCCCAGGCTGCGCGTGCGTCGCTTTGGTGCGGCGGAACCCAGCGGGACTCCGAAGGGCGGAAGTTCGCCTGCTCCAGCCCAGCCTCCTGGAAGAGCGAGGACCAGTCAATCGCGGCTGTCGGTTGCCCCTCTTCCTGTCTCATCTCATCCACCTGCGCCGGCACAGCTTCGTAATAAGTCAGGCGTCCGGTCGTGTCGAGTTTCATCAAGACCATGCCCGACATGATGTTGGGCGGGTCCCAATAAGTAATCGCATAGTCGCCGTAAGGATCGAAATGACGCTGGCCCTGCCTGTACCAGAAGCTAAGCGCTGAGGGCTGGCCCATTCTCAGTTTCTCCCAACGTTCCGGCGACGGGTCGTAATCGTAAATGTATTCCAGGTATTCCCGCTCCTCTACAAACCCGTATGCAGCATCGACGGGTTGGGCCGTGATGCCAAATCTCTTCGCCACCTCCGAGGCGCGAGCCTTGAGGTCGTCCGGCGACCTTTTGAGCGACACGAAGCGATGCAGCATTGCACGGCCTGAGAAAAGCACTATCAGCGTGAACCCCACTAAGACAATCGCCAGCAGGGCCAGCGCCCGGCCCGGCCGCAGACTTCCTTCCTTGGGCGCGGCGATGACCATCTCGGGCGAAGGCGTTTCGCCCGCGGCCAGGGCGGCGGCCAGGGGGTCTCCACCGGGCAGGGCAGCGGCGACCTGCAAGGCCGAAGAGGGACGCTCTGAGGGCTCCTTCTCCAGGCAGCGTAGAATCACGCGCTCGATGAGAGGGTCCAGGTCGGCGATTAATTTAGAGGGGTTGGTGGGCGCGCTCTCGCTGCGGCGCAGGCGAAGCAGCTCCGGCAGGCTCGCGGCCTCAAAAGCTTTCTTGCCCGTGAAGACTTCGTAGAGAATCAGGCCGAGCGAATAGATGTCGCTGCGTGCCGAAAGCTCTGTGCCAGACAATTGCTCGGGCGACATGTAGGCGGGCGTGCCGGCCATCGCGTCACGCCCCGAGACGCCTTCAGCCAGCGTGGCGATGCCGAAGTCCGTGATACGCACGTCGCCCTGCTCATCGAGCATGATGTTCGCAGGCTTCAGGTCGCGGTGTAGAACCTTCTTTTCGTGTATGGCGGCGAGCCCGGCGCAGAGCTGCCGCGCTGTCTCCAGCGCCTTGTCCTGCGGCAGTCGCCCGATGCGCTTCAGGAGCGAGGAGAGCTCCTCGCCGCGCACATATTCCATCGTCAGAAAGTGTAGCCCGGAGTATTCGCCTATGTCGTAGACGCGGCAGACATGGCGGTGCGAAATCTGGCGCGCGACGCTCACCTCCTGGTAGAAGCGCGCGAGCGCTGGCCCATCCGCCGAGAGGGATTCCGGCAGAAACTTTAAGGCGACCGCCTGTTTGAGCTTGAGGTCGTCGGCCCGGTAAACCTCGCCCATCCCGCCGCGCCCGAGGAGCCCGACAATCCGGTAGCGGTTCGCTAGCACATCACCAGGGACAAAGCGTGCGTCGTCAATCGAGCCGGACGAAAAGAGTCCCGGCGAAGCATCGCGCGAAGCTCTCTTTTCATCTTCGTCCGGGAGAGAGAGGAGCGTTTCCGCTTCGCTCGAAATCAGTTTCGCGGCGGCGGCGAAGACGGGCGTCTCCAGAAAATCGGCGGCCCGCCGGTCGAACTTAAACATCTTCTCGACCTCCAGCCGCAGGGCGGCGTCGCCCGCACACGCCTCATCCAGAAACGCCGCGCGCTCCGCGCCCTCGCGTCGTTCGAGCGCCGCTCCGAACAGCTCGTCAATTCGCCGCCAGCGGTCCTGCTTCAAGCTTCTTCTCCTTCCCCGGCCAGCGCGCGGTAGAGCCAGGCTTTCGCGCGCCGCCACTCGCGCCTGACCGTGGCCGGCGAAATCTTCAAGACCTCCGCGGTCTCCTCCACGCTGAGCCCTGTGAAGTAACGCAGCTCGACGATTCGCCCCTTCCGCGGGTCAACGCTCTCAAGCTCGCGCAGAGCACGGTCCAGCGCGACGAAATCCGCGGAGGGCGCGCCCGCCATCAGCGCCGCCTCGTCCAGCGAGACCTGAAGGGCTCCGCCGCCGCGCTTGTCGCGCGAGTGCGCGCGCGCGTGGTCAATCAGGATGTGGCGCATGACCTGAGCGCAGACTGCGAAGAAGTGCGCGCGGTCCTGCCAGCGAAAATCGTCCTGGCCCGCCAGTCGCAGAAACGCCTCGTTGACGAGCGCCGTGGCCTGGAGCGTGTGGCCGGGCCGCTCTTGATTCATCTGGCGCTGGGCTATGCGGCGCAGCTCCCCGTAGACGAGCGGGGTCAGTTTGTCTAAAGCCGATTGGTCGCCCTCGCCCCAGTCGGCGAGCAGGCGCGTAATCTCCTGCGGCGAGAGTGTCTTCATGCGGGGCTGGTGAATTCCCTTTGAAGGAGTCGAAATCACCGGGCCTGCGGATTGTAGCACCACTCGCGCGTGAAATCGGAGAAAGAATTTTCGCCAGAGGTGAGCGCTTTTTCAAAGATTTGACGCTTCCAGGAGTGAGCAGAGAAAGGAAGCGGGCTCGGGCGGCCAGCAGGAAAGTGCCTTGCCCACGCTTCCCCTGTGAAAATTTCAGAGAAGGAGAGAAGAGATGAAGGTAAATAGTTTAGTTGGCAGGATTCTGGCAGGTGTGCTGTTAGTCGCCGCGTGCGGGCTCGGCGCTTACGCGCAGGGGGCTCACGCGCCGAAGCCTGGCGAGGTGGACGATGCCGCCATCCGCGCGAGCGTCAAAAACATGGTGGACGGGTGGAACACCAAAAGCGGCGAGCTTTTCGCAAAGCCTTTCGCGGCGGATGCGGATTACGTGGTCATCAACGGAATGCACCTACAGGGGCATGACGTCATAGCCCAGAGCCATCAGCGCATTTTCGACACCATCTACAAGGATTCAACCCTCAGCCTTTCCGTCAAGCAGATACGTTACCTGCGCCCGGACGTCGCCGTGGTGCACGTCACCGGAAACAACAAGACCCGCCGCGGCGCGGAGACTATGGAATCAAACGCCATCATCACGCTGGTGATGACGAAAGAACAGGACGCCTGGAAGATCGTCGCCTTCCAGAACACACAGGTTGTGCCAGCCAGGCAGAATTAGAGCAACCGGAAGAAATCGATAACTGCTACTTTGCGCCCTCGAAAGTTCGGGACGGGGAGTCGAGAACCCATCCCGAACTTTCTCCAACCTCTTTAGATGAAGGGCAGGCTGAGGCCGCGCAGCTCTTCCTCCGTGTAGACGGAAATTGAGTGCGGCCAGGATGGGAGGTGAATCTTTAATTTGTTATAATCCAGGAACCGGACCTGCTCAATTTCTCCCTGGTTAGCGCAAGTCAAAAGACCCGCGCGTTATAAAGAAGGCCCATGATTTCGCAGAACATCTGAGGAAGTATTAATGTTACGAATTTCGACGCTCTTACTCGCCTTCACTTTTATCCACACCGGCTTGAGCGCACGTCAGGATAAGCAGCCGGTTGAGCCGGATGAAGCGGTCATCAACCTGGCCGAGTGCAAGCAGGAGACGAAGGTGATTTATTCCAAATTTGGCTCCGAAAAGGTTGTGGTCAAGGGGCGACGTGGGAGTAGATGCATCGTCGAGCGCACGAGTGAAACGGAAGGCGGCTACGTCAGGCGCGAGTGCCGCATTCCTGTGTCGCGGGGTAAGCTGAGCCTGACTGAGCAAGCTGTGCCAGCGCCGAGTAAGAATCCCGGCAAGTATGGCGTTGCACACCTCGACGAAGTCTCTAAATACTGTAAGATTATTAAAACCGGCAACCTTCTCGGAGGAGAATGACCGGGCTTCGGACGATTGCGTTCCGCGATGGAAAATCTCTTCATGACAAGTTGACTCGCAAGCAAATGCGCCCCAAGCGGAAAGGGGCGCATTTGCTTGCGAGCCTGTTATGTTGGATTGAGCCTATTGAGCTTCGCCGGGTATTTACCCTCAGGGCTGTCCTGGCACATCTCGTATTCGGTTCTCTATCGTTTTATCCATGTCTTCGGTCAACTCCACGACGGGTAGCTCATCATAGAGAGATTTTGATCTTTCCAGGATGCCGCCGACCGGAAATCTCTCACCTATCACGCCGCCGTTGAAAACGAGCGCCGCCCACTCGTCAGGCGTTTCAAGCATTTCCTCGAGTAACGTGTCCTGGTTTAAATCGACGCTGACGCCCACAGCGTCGATAGTGTTATTGCCGTTCCAGTCAATCGGGCCATGACAGTCTATGTCCTTCAGACTGCCGCCCGGTAGGACACAGAGAGCGCTGTATCCGACGAGGGCAAGGTTCCCGCCGAAACCGTCCGCTTCCATCAGATTCCTTTCGTCCAGGCCCGGCAGCGCAAACGGCTGATAGTCGAAGACGCGTGTGCCATTGCGCAAGACTCCGCGCGTCTGGAAGAGGTAATTCATGACGCTCAGGTGGTTCGCCTTATAGTTTTTATGGTCGCTGCCACCATGCTTACGTCCCAAATTGTGCCCCAGCTCGTGAATAAAGGTGCCTATCTTTTGGGTGTCTGTGCCGCCGCGGTTATTGTTCCAGGTTCCGAGCGAGACGATGAACTCAGAGTGAGGGATGTCCATTGAAATGCCGCTGGAAGTTCCGCCGCCGTAGCCGTTCGCCCAGATCATGTAGTGAAACGCGCGTGCGCGCTTCGGATCAAAGTTCGAGTTCCTCAAACGCGCGAACTCCGTGAAGTAAGGGTTCAGGTCTGCGTCGTAAGGCACTTCGTTGCCCATGATGAGATGTATGTCTATGCCGCGACGCCCATCAGGATTCGAGACAGGCGCAGCCGCGAACACAGCCTCGATGCCGCGCAGCACGGCGTCGCTTGGGCCGAGGCCATTGGTGGCCGAAGCGCGCTGCATGAAATCCATCTCCACGAAAATGTCTTTATGCAAGGGCGACGCGCCGAGCGAGTGCAAGTCCAGCCCGTCGATGGTATGCACCTCCCAGCCATCCCAGAGCGCGTCCCCGTCCGTATCCCTGTTGTCCGGGTCTGTCCCGATGATCGCCTCTTCGGCGTCGGTCAGATCGTCTCTATCGCGGTCCGGCGCGAGACCCGCGGAGACAGCGCCGGGAGTGACGACGGCCACCGTATCTGTGCTTGCTTCCGTGGAGAGAGCGCGCACGCGAAAACTGCCTGGAATGCGGAATCGCGCGTCACGGCTGCGGCGCATTAGTGATTCACTCGCCCGTCCTGGCAAAGCGCCGGTGTTCGCTTCCTGTGTCTCGATTTTTTTCAGCGTATTTTCAATTCTTTCGAGACGGTTCTCGATACTTTCAAGTTGTCTTCTCTCTGGTGCCGCAGGCTGTTGGCCGTGACAAGGGGTGAGACCTTGTACAGCCAACAGGGCGAGGACGATCATCAA
>DATEMM010000146.1:0-7984 GCA_035275605.1 Pyrinomonadaceae bacterium | reverse complement strand
GGTCATCAATCGGGTGGAATACGCTGACGGATCAATCCTGCAACGCAAGGATTGGAATTTCGCCGAGGTGAAAGCAAGTATTGAGAGGGCCATCAGAATGCCTTGGGGTTCAGAGATGTGCCGAAGCCTTTGATGCCAATCAGGCGTGCTTCACAGAACCCTATGCTCAAATTCTTAGCCAGCCTGCTCTTACTCTTCGGCGGCGCGATGATGGCGGCGGCGCAGGGCAGGCCCGTGCTCGATACAAGGAAATCCGTTCGCATTGATGTGAAAAAGCCGGCCATTTACCTGGAGTTTGTCAGAGTCGGAACTTGCAGCCGCGCTAAAACCTTTACAGTTCTGAAAGAGAATCCCTGTCAATCGAAACGCGAAGACGTAAGCGTGGACACCTTTGACGCCGTCTGGTTGCGCGCTCGTAATAATTCGCGCTGGTCAATCGAACTGAAAACCGGAAATATTTATCCGTCTCCAAAGACTGACGGCTACGCCTTACAGGACGGGCGCATGGTTGCAGGGATAACCGACGGGGTTGAGATGGACGTCGAATATGACGTGGAGGCCGAGCGCGGATACGAGAGGGTCGAAACCGCAAAGGGAGTGGAGTACAAATTCATAGACGTGCAAGCTCCGTACATCAGCCCGCTTGCCATTGGCTTTCAAGTCTTTCTGCCACCCGGACGCTCCGTTGTTTTTGCCGTCAGGCGTGAACATCTGGCTAAGTTTTTGAGTGTGTTTCTGCGGTATGTTTACGAATGGGAAACGTCGGCCAAAGAGTCTGCTTTTGAAGAACCGCGCCACCGTGTTTATTTCAGCTATTACAAACTGGAAAAGGCTCTTGAAAAATTGAAGCCAAACGCCCAGCAGCTCACTCAATCTGGCCGCCCCCTTCGCTCCCTTCGTCAACCTTGAATCCCGCGCGCTGGTTGAACAGATTCGGCTCGCGGCAAGCTGACAGTTGCGCTTCAGACGATGGACGAAAACCTGCCTGGCCGAGAGCTGGCTTCCAGCATAATTCCTGAGCGTCTATGAAAAGATGGAGAATCTTATCATTTCTTGCTCTTGCGCTCGGGGCGCTTTATCTGACGGTCAGTGGTCTCTCCCTTTACCATTACCGAAAAATGCTGGACGTCTTTGCCTACTATGGCGTCTCAGATGAGGTTCAGTTGAGCGTCCCTGAAATCGCGCAAACGCGTGCCCAATTAATGAGCAGTTTCATCTTGCTCTTAATCACGGGGGTACTCGTCTTATGTGCGGCGGTAGGGCTATATTTGGCCAAGTCATGGGCGCGCGGGATGTGGCTTGTGCTAATCAGCCTATTGACCCTGTTACATATACTGCGTCTGGTTTCAGACTATCAGCAGAGTAGTTTCATTTTTCTTGAAAGAATCGTTGAGGTCCTGCTGGTCGGCGGCCTGGCAGCGTTGTCGTGGTTTTGGGCGCGACGTGAAAACAACATGAGCGCTGTCCAACCAACTCCACGACTGCAAGGACATGATGATTCGGTGAGTTAAAAGTGTGAGTGATTAGGATAGCCGCCCGAGGCCAAGTATGAAATTGAACCGCGCTTTCGCTTATCTCATTGGATGCATCGCTTTAGTATCGACGTACTACATTTATATGGACTACGTGTACATGCTCGGTTTCCCTGACGGTTCTATCACCGAGCTTGGATACGGAGAGCGGAGACTGGCTTACATCTTTATTGCGGTCAGCATTACTTTGGGCTTGTGCTTCTTCTTTTTGGGCTGGGCGGCTTCAAGAAAGAGAATAGGTAAACTATTGTCCGCCGTCACCATTTTGTACCTCCTCTTCGTCGCAGGCGTTTATCTCGTTGATAATTATTATCGCTCGCACCTGATGGATGGCACAGGCGGCTAAGGCGCAAGCCGTCCGCTCGTTGAGTCCGGCTTAATGACCAACGCCCCGCGAATCACTCGCGGGGCGCATGAATGGCGAGCTGTTCACGCTTCCCGCGAATGATTGAGATGAAGTTTCCTGACTCTGTTTACTGTTGGCCTTAGAAGCTTCGCGATTACCGGGCGGGGACTCTCCCTCTCGAACGCAGTCCTATCAGTCGGGCTGGGAAGACGCCGAAATCTTCGACCTCCCAGGTATTGCCCTCACGCAGCCTGACGCGCGCGGCAGGGATAAACGTCCCCTCTCCCTTGCCGTTCCTATCCAAAAAGATTTCCGCATACCCGATGCGGTAGTTCTCGGACCTGGCTCCGTAGCGCAGCTCGTAGAAACTGATGTTGCGCTCGTAAAAAACGGTCAGCTTTGTTCCACCCTCGCCCCAGGGGTCCGCGATGACTGCGTTGGCCGTCACGCCGACGCCCGTGCCGAGCTGCACTCTCCCGGCGTCCATGCCGGAGAGCACGCGTAGCAGCGCGTCCTGCCCTCCGCTTTGCAAGGCGTCATTGAGCTCACGCACCTGCCCCGGCGTCGTGTACCTGTTGACGATCAAGGTGAACGGGCGTGACCTGCCGGCAGCGCGCCCGCTGATGCCGACAATCGTGCCGCTGATGTGTTGACTGGATTGTCCTCTGGCCTCTGTGCCAGAAAGAAAGAAAGCTACAGCCACGGCGCAGCATAGCGCGTGCAGTAGACCGACCCGTTTTCCTAAACCCATTTTGCCCCCCTTAAAGTTTAACCGGCGCATCTCTTCAAACCAGCGCCTGGGCCAAAGAACACGCCTCCCTCACGCGTGAACACTCGCCCGGCTCGCAACCCACAGCACCCGATTTTAGTTTCGCTCAGTGTAGTTGAGTATAACGGAAAGGAGAGATAATTTCTGTACTATTATGTACAAATTGATGCCCGCAGGCGCTCTGGCAGGGCAGCGCTCCGGTGCCTCTACAGCATCTCTTTCACACTAACCTTAAGGTTAAAGGGAGAAATATATGAGGCAGAGAGGCAATCAGGAGGTAACCACCGGCCGCGAGTCCAAAAGCCTGCGGCTCTTTCTCCTGTTGATGATTACCGCCGCCGCCCTGTTCACACTTTTCGTCAGGCAATCGGTCGAAGGCTCTGCGCCCGTCAAAGAAGACAGGTATTACCTGAGGGTGTCCGGCTGCGACGATGGCGGGCGTGCGTACCTGGACGACAATCTGATGGTGGACGTCGGATTCGACGAAGACAGTAACTGGCTGGACATCACGGAAGACGTAGCCAGGGGGAAGAACGAAGTCAGGTTCGAGGTCATTAACAAGACGGGCGCCATCACCTACATCTTCCAGGTCAGGAAGAATGAGACGGTCATCTTCGAGCAAGCCTGCGGCAAGGCCAAAGAGGTCGGCTGTGAAAATAACCGCGCCTTCCGCGTGGGCAAAGCGCGCAAGTTCACTTACACCATTGGCAGAGATGAATAATAACCGGGCCGTAGAGGTTAGGCGCAGGCTGAAAGATCTATCCTGTCGCAGTCTGCCGGGTTGCTTCCTTGCGCCTGAGCGACGTCAGTGAGATTTCAATCAGGTTGGCCATCGGCCCGACGATGAAGAGGGCGTAATAGGGAGCATGTACGACCTCTAAGAGCCGAAAGACCATCTCGACCAGGGCGACACAGACCGCAACCAGGCACTGCCCTAGCTTTGAATGCACGGTCGTCTTCGGGTCCGTAATCATGAAGAAGACGAAGAGCTGGTACATTGGGCCGGTGATCGGCGCAATCTCCGCCAGAAAGCCGTGTCCTGTGATCCAGCTTCTGACGAGCGCGAAGAGGAAGAAGGACGCCACGTAGGTCGCGCTGATGTGAAAGCGTTTGAGACGGTAGATGATGAGCGAGCCGAGCACCCAGATGATCAGCATCGGCCACAGATTGTTGCCCCACTGCACACTCAGCGTCGCCCCCGTGAAAGATGCCAGGAAGAGCAGCGCGCTGATGCCGAAGTTCGACGGGTTCCAGATGTGGCGTCCCCCCACGCGCAGCACGTACTTCGACATAATCGAGACCACGCTGCACCAGGCGTAGGGCCAGACTGCGGGAGAGCGCACCAGTATGCCGACGCTGATCCCTGTGATGTAGGCGCTCGCCAGGTGCGGCCACTTACCTGTCATCAACCGGCCCAGCAATATTTCCGTCGCAATCGAGGCCGCGATGGCGAGCAGCGTCTTTTCGTAGCTCTCGAGAATCCCGAACGACAGTTGCCCGACCAGCAGGATGAAGGTGATAAAGACCGGAGCGATGAAACGATTGTCGAAGCGGGAGCCTTTCCGAGGCGCGCTCCTTTCAACCGTCTCTGCCGCCGCCGGGGGCGCAGAACTCATCTCTGTGGACAGCTCAGGATTCAAACGGAAGGCTCCTTCACCCTGTTGATCTTGCCCGGCTCAACTCCGCCTAGGGTCTGTACTCTACCCGAAGGCCAGCGGATGACGACCCTTTCGATTTGCGCGTCTTTGCCGAGGCCAAAGTGCAGGCGGCGCTGGTTCTGTGCGCAAAAGCCGCTTCCGCCCGAGACCTCCTGCACCTGCTCCTGGCCGTTCCAGAAGACCCGGACCTGAGCGCCGATGGCGCTGCGATTGCTCTCCGTCCCCTCCAGCTCGAACTCTATCCAGCGATTCTCCGGCGCGACCGTGTTCCTGTAGAGCAGGAGCGGCCCGCGTTGATTGGCGACCACCACGTCGAGCGCGCCGCGGTTCCAGAGGTCAACCTGCGCGACCGAGCGCCCGTCAAAGGTATCTGTTGCGCCGATTGTCTGCGCGACCTCCGTGAAGTGTCCAGGCCCCCTCGGGTCGTTGAGCCAGACCTTCTTCTGCTGGTAGCCAGAAAGGCTGCGGCCCTGCATCGGCGGCCAGTGCGCCGCGTCCGCTATGATGGCGCTGTTGCCGCCGGCTATCTTCGAGAAGTCGTACCAGTAGTTCGAGCCCTTCTCGCCCGAGACGTAGCCGTTCGTCAGGTAAAGGTCGAGCGTGCCGTCGTTGTTCAAATCGCCGAACTGCGCGCCGAAGCTCCAGCCGCCCAACTCCACGCCCATGTCGCGCGCCAGGTTGTCGTACTGAAGCGACGCGCCCTCGGTCCCTTCGCGCGGAACCCATAGATTGTTACCTTGCAGCAGGACGCCTTCTTCCGAGATGTTCGTCACGTAGATGGAGAATTTCCCCTGGTTCAGGATGTCGCCGAACGCCACGTTCATCCCGCTCTTCGGGGCGAAGCCGACGCCGGTTTTTTCGCCCACGTCGTCAAAACGCTTCCCCTCCTGATTGAAGAAAAGCTCTGCCACGCCGTAGTCGTTGGCGATGAACAGGTCCGGGTACCCTGTGCCGCGCAAATCCGCGGCAGAGGCCGCGAGCGCCCAGCGCCGAGTGTTGATGCCAAGCTGCGCGCTCGTCTCTTCAAAGCGTCCGTCGCCCAAATTATGAAAGAGAAACTTGCGCCCGCCGTTTCGCGCGTATTCGAAACTCTCCGGCATCATCAGCGTGGTCGAAAGGTGCCAGAGGTCAACCGTCTCCGGGTAGTAACCTCCTAGAAAAATGTCCAGGCGGCCGTCGCGGTCATAATCGAACCAGATGGCCGTGTTGGCGTTGACCCAGGGGGGAAGCCCCGCGCCGTCCGTGACGCGCGTAAAGCCGCGGCCCGCGTCGTTATGAAAAAGCTCAGGCCGTCCCCACTTGTACAGAAAGAGGTCTTCGTAGCCGTCATTATCATAATCGCCCCACACGGCTCCCATCGAAACGCCTGTGCCAGGCTGGTTCACGTCCGCAACGTTCATCTCGGCGGCCACGTCCCTGAACGTCCCGTCAGCCTGATTGCGGTAGAGACAATTAAGGCTCCCCTCGCCGCTGTTGGTGACGTAAAGGTCCTGCCAGCCGTCCCGGTCGAAATCGACGACTGCCACGGCCGCGCCCATAGAGGCCACCTGCGGCATGATGTGATCCAGTTTCGGGTCCAGACGCGGGGCCTGGTGATGAAAATCAATCCCGGAGGATTTCGCGACTTCCTCGAGGTGAAAGCCGTAGCGCGCCAACACGGACTGCCTGTCCGCGGACGAGGCCGACGGCGCGCCCTGATGAGTGAGACGCTTAATGACGAGCGGCGTCAACAGCAGTCCGACGAACAGGGCAGAGAGCAAGATTCTTGCGGTAAGACTGCGGGTCATCTCTGTCTCTGGGGCCTCAGTGCGTTCTGGAAAACCTCTGGCGTGATGTAACGCGTGTGGTACGTCTGCCAGTCTTCGGGGTGGCGTTGGTAGACCCACTCGTCTTCCAGCCTGGCAGGTGCGCTAGTGTATTCCCGCTCGCCGTGGTAAGGCAAGGGAAGCACCGTTTTGGAGTGCCTGGAGTTGTAGTCGCCGTCCTTAATCCACCCGTCGCCGATGATAACGTAGTCGCGCACGAAGCCTTCGGGCGGCTCAGGCTGAGCCGCGAAGCGAAACGTCATCTCGTCACCCGCGTTCATAATCACATAACGGTCATCTGCCTGTGCCAGCAATTCGCGCACGTCCCCGAAACGCGTGTAGTAGCCAATCAGGTCGCGCCAGATTTGTTTCGAGGAGGCGATGCGATTGTAGTCCGGCACCTCTGGCGAGGACGGATTTTGATTGTTGATGACGGAGTAGCCGCGATAATGCAAATCGGCCACTTCCGGGGCGAGTCGCGTGGTGCGAAGCTCCGCCTGCGGCAGGCCGACGGCCCATTCCAGCTTGTCCCAGTAGATTTCCAGGTTCGTGCGCAGGCGCAAACGGCGCGGCGTGTTCGGGCGAAAAACATCCGTCAAATCGAAGAGTGAGATTTTCTTGCGCCCTGCCGGAAAGCCAAGATTCGGTTTGGCGACGACCCAGCCGCCCTGCCCGTCCGGCACTTCCAGGCTCAAAGGCTTAGCCTTGTAGGTTTGCCCCTGGCTGACTGCGACGTTGATGGAAGAGTCTGTCGGGTGCATCCAGCCGTGGGCTATCAGGTAGAGCGGGCCGCTCGTGGGCACGTCCTCGCCCAAGTCAATCTCCACGTAATGGTCGCGCGTGATTCCCTGGTACTGGCCGCGCCCGAAGGTGTCCAGGTACTTCTCGTCCAGGTCGCTGACCACTCCCGTTACGTCCTGGCCCCGGTCGTCCAAGGCTCGCGCAATCCTTCGGGGCGTCGAGACGGTCGTGACGGCGAGCTTCGGCGGCGGGATGACGAAGCGCTCGTCCACGAAGATTTCTGTGCCAGCGGGATGGTCAACCGTCATCAGCGACAGTTGGTCATAATAGTAGGTCTCCCACAGCTCGGCCGTGATGCGCAGGTCATAGTAGCCGTCGCGCGGGACGAGCTGGTCGCGCCCGATCTTGTACCACTCTTCGGTCGCCTCGACGCGCGCCGTGCCGAGCGTGTTGATGCGTAGCCCAATGGCCGAGCCCCACGGGACGGCGTCCTTGACGAACTTCATCTCTCGCCCGTCGTAGGCGAAGAGGAAGGGGCAGGAGCCTTTCAACCTCTGTTCCGCAAGAATAGTCTCGTCGGCTTTTAAATCGAACTCGGCGCGCACGGAACCGTTCGGCCAGACGATGCGGACGACGTCGGCGGTCGTCTTCTCTCCGAGGCCGAAGTGTACGAGCGGGCCTGTGATGAGCTGTTTTTGGACGAGCAGGCCGGAGCGAATCTCCATCTCGCCGCCGATGCCAAACGGATTGATGCGCTGGTCGCCTGTGGCCTCCTTGGCGCGCGGGCGCACCTGCTGCCAGTGATAATTTTTCGCGCCGCGGTTGGTTAAACGAACCGGCTGTCCTTCGGCGGAGAGGCCGAGCAGGTCCAGGCGGCCGTCATTGCTCAGGTCGGCGACGGAGAAGGTGAGCGCGCCCCTGGCCGAAGCAGCCGGTTTGAAGGTGCCGCTCGCGTCACTCAGCCAGACTGGATTATCGGGCGAGCCGTCAACGGAGAGCGTCAAATCAAGGCTGCCGTTGTTATCCAGGTCAGCAGCGAAAAGCTGTACGGGCGGGATGGCGTTCGGAGAAATAGACGCGCGGGCGACTTCCGCCATCTCCCATTCCTGCCCGTCGTCTTTATCCGAAAGGCG
>DATEMM010000145.1:0-2785 GCA_035275605.1 Pyrinomonadaceae bacterium | reverse complement strand
TTTTCCGTGAATGCTGAGTCGGACCAGTTGTTCGACGCTGAGGTCGGTGTAACCGCTGGCGCGTGCGCGGCGGATGAAGTCGTCATCGACGTGGTGGATTTTTAGTTTGACTGCGTCTTCGACTGAAAGCTGCGAGAGGCCCTCTGCGTTCAGGCTTTTGACGAAGGCGGGCGTGATTTCGAAAATCCTCAGCTTGACCAGTTCCTCCGTCGAAAGGTTATCAAAATTGGCCGCTTTCATTTCGCGGACGAACTCCGGAGTGACCTTGAAGATTCTTAGTTTGACCAGACCTTCGAGCGACTTCTCATCGAAGCCCATCCCCTGAATCTGCCGGACGAACTCGGCATCAATCTTGAAAATGCGCGCCTTGACAAGTTCCTCCAGGCCCAGGTTGTCGAAGCCGAGCGCCTTCATCTCCGAGATGAATTGCGGCGTGACGTTGAAAATCCTTCCCTTGACCACATCTTCGTAAGAGAGGCGGTCGAAACCGGCCCCCTTCAAGTCGTCAACGAATTTAGAAGTCAGGTCAATCATCACGGCCGTGAACATCTGCTCGTCCGTCAGATTATCGTAGCCGCGGCTGCGCATCTCGCCCCTGAAGCCCTGGCTCGGAATCATGCGCCAACTTCCAGAACCTTTGCCGTCGTGAAAACTCCCCTGGCACTCGATGGTGCCGGCTTCGCGCACCAGCCGGAAGCTGACCGTCGTGCTCACTGTCGCCAGGGTCTGCTCGCGCGTCAGGCCCTGAAAATCATTGAGCGAGTAAGTTGAGCCGGACATGCTCATGCCGCCGCGCTCGGTGCGGCGATGAAAGTTGAACTGGAGGGAGCCGTCCGCCTTGTCGCGCTGGACTTCGGCCGTCCAGGTGCCGGAAAAGGCTTCCTGAGCGGGCTGGCCCATGAGGTGAGCTGCGCCGCGCGTCACTGTGCCAATGGAGGCCACGGCCAGAGCCAGCAGGATGAGCGTGCCGGGCAAGATAGCTGCGAGAGTGCGCCGCAGAGCCTGCGGGCGGCGGGTCAAAGTTTTATGCGCCATCATCTTTCAGAGGCCTTTCTTCGGAAAATCTGAAACCCACGGAAATTGACTGAAAAAGAATAATTCTTCGGCTACTTTTATAAACACCGCCGGGGGCCGATTTGTTGCAAAAAAGTTAGGGCCGGAAATTAACCCTTCGGCTAGGCGGCCCGCAAACCGAAAGAGGCTCACCCTGACAGGTAACTTAAAAGCCCCAGGATGAAGGGGGAGAGGACTACCAGAATCGCGAAGGCCAGGACGAGCGAAAAGCCGTCGTCATGTTTGAAGGGGCTGTCTAAAAGGTCCGCCCCCGCCCGGCGCGCCGCACGCCCGTGGCCGTATTCCAGGTCGAGCTCGCCAGAGATGAACATGCGGCTATAGATGTAAACCTCGTTCAAGAGCGCGAAGACGAGCCAGATGTTGTCGTACCACGCAAAACTTTTGTGCAAGTGGAAGACGCCCCAGCCCCAGAAGAGCAGGAAGCCTCCCATGAACGTGTAAAGGACGCCCATGTTGAAGTATTCGCGCTCCTTTAATCCCTTCACGGTCGCGCCCGCGATGATGCCCGCGCACATGCCGCCGACTTCGATGAAAGCCGCTTCCAGGTAAAAGTACCAGAAACCACCGCCCAGCAGGCTGGAGATGACTAGGAGCAGCGGGCTGGAGAAGACGACCCAGAGCGCCGAGGGCAAGTGCGTCGTCAGGTGGTAGCGCTCCGCCTGTAGCGCATAGTAGGCGGCGATGGCGGCGAACCCGGTGGCGATCATCCACCCGATTGCGGACCGGCGCAGAAACCACCAACTGACGATGCCGAGCAGGGGGACCAGCGTCAGGTAAGCGAAATGAAATCGAAGCAGGTGGACGAGCAGTTTGCTCTGGCGCTCAGAAGACATGAATCGGATTTGTGCCCTGGGCCAACTATTCAGGAAAGGGCGCGCTCGTAAGCGGCGATAAAGGCGGGGTCGCGCCTTTTCAGATTCTCGTAGTCGATTTTTTTGCTGCGCGTCATCAGGCTATAGGCGAAGGGCAGCGGGGCCAGGTGCATGTAGTCCCTGGCGTTCTCGAACCAGACGAGACTCTCGCGCGCGGCCTCCTGGTACTCCTCTATCACGGGCCTGCGCACCCGCTCGAATTCACTGAGCGCCTCTTCTACATTGGCCGCCGTTTGGAAACAGTTGTAGAGCGCGATGGCGTCTTCGAGCGCGAGTTTCGTCCCTGAGCCGATGGAGAAGTGCGCCGTGTGCAGGGCGTCGCCGAGGAGCACCACGTTGCTGTGGCTCCAGCGCGCATTGCGCACGTTGACGAAGTTGATCCACTTGGAGTTATTCGAGAGCAGCGGGTGATGCTTGAGGTCGTCGCGGAACACCTGCTCCAGAAATCGGCGCGTCTCCGCGTCCGACATCTTCTCGAACCCTGCCGTCTCCCAGGTCTCCTTGTCGCACTCGACGATAAAGGTGCTGGTCGTCTTATTGAATTTGTAAGAGTGCGCGGCGAAGACCCCGTTGCCCGCCTCGCGGAAGGTCAGGGTGAGCCCGTGGAACAGTTGATTGGTCCCGTACCAGATATACTTGTTCCGGCCTGTGCCAAGTTGCGGCCCGAAGAACTCACTGTAAGTTTGGCGGACCGTGGAGTTGATGCCGTCGGCTCCGACGAGCAGGTCGCAGCCTGTGCGCAGGTCGTCCACGTCGCGCACCTCCGTGCGGAACAGCAAATCGATGCCGAGCTGCTGGCAGCGCCGCTGGAGGATTTGCAGGAGCTTGATGCGCGCGAT
>DATEMM010000144.1:0-9341 GCA_035275605.1 Pyrinomonadaceae bacterium | reverse complement strand
AGTACTATTCCAATAACGAGGGCCAGGGCAACAAATTCCTGCGCATCCAGGTCAACGTGCCCGCGCGGCCGGATTCCCGCGTTCGCGCCCGCCAGGGCTACTACCCGAAGGGCCGTAAATAGTAAATGGTAAATGGTGAATAGATAAAGGCCATTCTTCTATTCACCATTTACCATTTACTATTCACGTCTTTATCTCATTTCCAAAAGCACGTCCGTCAGGCGGTTGACGACCGAGAGCAGGGACCTCCCGGCCTGGTCGAACTGGTTGGCGGCGGCCTGATCTTCGGCCGTGGCCGCACCGGCGGCGACGCCAGCCAGCCGCGTGTAGTAGCGCAGCAAGTCGGGCTTAGTGCGGAAATCAATCTCCAGTTGATCCAGGCCCTCCCGCACATTGCGCAGGCTGTTCTTGACGGTCGCCTTGCTCCGCTCCGTCTGCTCGACCTGAGCGGGCGTGGCCTCCCCGGCGCGCGCCGCCGCGTCCGCCGCTTCGATTCCTTTGGCGACTCCGCCCAACAGGTACAGGAAGCGTGTCAGCACCTTGATCTGGTCGGCCACGCGCGCCGCTCCCTCTGTGCGCGCCGCCGTGGCATTTTGTGAAGCGCTGGCCCCGCGGCCGCCCCTTTGCGCGGTCCGGCTGCTGGTAGTCCGCTGCCTGCCCTGTGCCAGCAGCGGCGCGGGCGACAAAAGCAACAGGCTGATGATCTGTAAGATGAAAGCGCGTCTCAATTCCCTTCCTCCTCTATCCGTTTCGGGCAATCCCGAAGATGCCGTGTGTTGGATGCGGTAAGACTATTCTCTGGAAAGGGCCGCCCAGTCAAGCGCAGCCACGCGCGGCACACTCGCCTGTAGCGCTCGCCGGGGAGTTGGTCACGGCGGAGCTTGTACTGCTAAAATGTCACGCGCTTACATCAATAGCTTTCCATTAACATGAAGCAAAGAGAATTAAGAGTCCGCCGCCTGGGCCGCCTCGAATACGGCGCGGCGCTCGCGGTGCAGAAAGAGACTGAGCGAGCCGTGCTCGCCGGAGAGCAGCCGGACACCTTGCTGCTGGTCGAGCACCCGCACACGCTGACCCTCGGGCGCGGAGCGACACGCGCCGGCATCGTCGCCATGCAGGAGACTCTGGACGCGCTCGGCGTGACAGTGTTCGAGACGAACCGCGGCGGCAAAGTGACCTATCACGGTCTGGGCCAGCTCGTTGGCTATCCCGTCATCAACCTGAGCCCGGACCGCGAGGACGTGCATCGGTACGTGCGAGATTTGGAAGAGGTTCTGATTCGCGCGCTGGATGATTTCGGGATAGAGGGTTTTCGCATCAAGGGCCTGACCGGGGTTCACACTCCGCCGGGCAAGGTCGCCGCCATCGGCGTACACATCGCGCGCTGGGTGACGACGCACGGGTTCGCCCTGAACGTCAACACGGACCTCAGCTTCTTCAATCTCATCATCGCCTGCGAGGGCGAGCCCGTCACTTCCATGCAGAAGCTTCTAGGGCGCGAGCTTGACCTGCGCGAGGTCGAGGAGCGCATCGTCGCGCGCTTCGCGGACGTTTTCGGAATGGCACTCGAAGAGAGGGCGCTCAACGTCGCAACCTGAACGGACACGACCCATAGGTAGAAGCTAAGAATGAATTAACAGGGATAGACAGGATAGACAGGATGAACGAAGCGAAGATAATTTGAGATTTCAAATCTGAGATTTTTAATTCTTATCCTGTTCATCCCGTCCATCCCTGTTAATTATTCCCCGACCTGAAGCGCGGGCGGGGCTTTCCTCTTTTTATTCGGCGTGCTGGAGAGTCGAGATTTTTTTAGCCTTGGCCATCTTATTCAGCAGGAAGAGGCCAATGAGGGTTGGCCCGGCGAGGCGCGGCAGAGGCTTCTCGACTAGCCCTTCGGTCAGGAACATGGTCATGACGGCCAGTCCGAACCCGACGAAATAGACGTAAACGGCCGCCCAGTTCTTCAGGCAGAAGACGACCCCGCTGGCCAGAATGCCGAGCCCTAGGACCAGGTAATATAAAGGGAAGTGAGACCCGCGCAGTGTCGCACCAAGATGCAGGGCCGCGAAGATGCCTCCCAGGATAATCAGCAGCACGCCAAACGGCACCATGCGCTCGTCTTTCGCCGCCGGCGGCGACGAATAACCGGCAGACTGCCTTCCCGCTGCGTCCTGGTAAGAGGCTCTCGGCGACGGGCTGCTATTAAAGGAAGCTTCCCCGCAGACGAGCTGGGCACCGCAACGTTTGCAGGCGGGCGCGGCGGCCCAGTTGGTCAGTCCACAATTAGAACATTTAACACTATTCATGTTTACTCCGAAATTTTGGCGGTGGATTCGTTCAGGTCTGAGCTGGAGTGAATTTCCCGAAAAGAGGGGTAAGCGGGATGTGAGTTGCTGGCTGTTACGCCACCGGACATATTATAATTTTTACCGCCGCCTTCGACAACATTTTTCTTCCGAAGACCAGCTCTAATCGATCTTTCCGCCGACGATTCGGAGAGGAGAAAGTAACAGAGAGTGCTCACTTTCGAACTTATCAAAGAGGCGCAGACGCGCATCCGGCCATACGTCCATCGTACTCCCGTCATCACCTCGCGCGCCTTTGACGAGGCTGCGTCGGCCGCCGCCGCCGGGTCGGACCGGCGCGTCTTCTTCAAGTGCGAGAATCTGCAACGCGCCGGGGCCTTCAAGATGCGCGGCGCGACGAACAAGATTCTCTCGCTCACGGAAGAGGAACGCGGGCGCGGCGTCGTGGCCTTTTCTTCCGGCAACCATGCGCAGGCCGTCGCGCTCGCGGCGCGCGAGGCAGGGCTGCGCGCCGTCATCGTCATGCCGTCCGACGCGCCCCAGTTCAAAATCAGAGCAACGCGCGGCTACGGAGCCGAAGTCGTCCTCTTTGACCGCCTGCGCGATGACCGCGAGGCGATCACGCGCGACATAGCCGAGCGCGACGGCCTGGTGATGGTGCCGCCCTACGACGACTATCAGGTGATGGCGGGCCAGGGCACCTGCGCGTTGGAGCTGCTCGAAGAGGTGCCGAACCTGGACGCCGTCGTCACGCCTTGCAGCGGGGGCGGGCTTTTCGCTGGCACAAGCACCGCCGCCAAAGCCCTGAATCCGCGCATTCGTTGTTTCGCCGTCGAGCCGGAGTTGGCCGACGACACGCGCCAGTCGTATCTCAAGGGCGAGCGCGTACAGATTCCGCCCCCGCCGACGATAGCCGATGGCCTGCGCGTTCAGATGCCAGGCGCACTCACCTTCCCCGTGCTCAGGGAGACGGCCGAAGACGTCCTGACCATCTCCGACGAAGAACTCGTCAACACGCTCAGGACGATTCTCTTTCGGATGAAGATTCTGGTCGAGCCGAGCGGCGTTGCCGCGGCGGCCGCCGTCCTTTCCGGCAAGGTTCCGAAAGATGTCCGGCGCGTCGGCGTCGTGCTCTCGGGCGGCAACATAGACCCAGAGGCGCTCGCCAGGCTTTTGCTCCCGCCCGCGAGCGACAACCGCGCGGAGTGAGTGCTAAAATAGAGCCAAAGACGAAACATTCCGGAGTTAAAAAGATTGGGACGCGAACTCAAAGTTATCAGCAATAAACCGCGCCAGCCGAAGCCAGAGTGGCTGAAGATTCGCCTGGGCGACCCGACGAATCAGAACCACGTGCTCAAGCTGATCGAGGGCTTGAACCTGCACACGGTCTGCCAGGAAGCCAAGTGCCCAAACATCTTCGAGTGCTGGACGGACCGAACGGCGACTTTCATGCTCGCCGGGGATATTTGCACGCGACATTGCGGCTTCTGCGCCGTGGGTAAGGGCAAGCCCGGCAGCCTGGACGCGGAGGAGCCGCGCCACGTCGCAGAGGCCGTGCGACATCTCAACCTGGCACACGCCGTCATCACCTCGGTCAACCGCGACGACCTCCCGGACGGCGGCGCATCGCATTGGGCCGAGACGATCCGGCAGGTGCGCGCGCTCAACCCCGCCTGCAAGATAGAGGTCCTGATTCCGGACTTCAACGGCGACCGGCAGGCGCTCGACACTGTGCTCGACGCGGAGCCGGACGTGCTCAACCACAACACGGAGACCATCGCCAGGCTCTACCGCCGTGTGCGCCCGGACGCTGACTATCGACAGACCATGACGCTGCTTGAGCGCGCCGCGCGTCGCCGCGACGAAGAGGGGCGCGGGATGCTCACCAAGAGCGGCATCATGGTTGGACTTGGCGAGACCTTCGACGAAGTGGTCGAGTTGATGAAGGACTTGCGCGCCGTCTCCTGCGACATCATGACCATAGGGCAGTACCTGCAACCTTACGAGCGTCGGCTGCCCGTCGAGCGCTACGTCACGCCGGAAGAGTTCGCGCGCTGGCGCGAGATAGGGATGACGATGGGCTTTCGCCACGTCGAGTCTAGCCCTCTGACGCGCTCCTCCTATCATGCCCGCCAGCAGACGGAAGAGCCCGCTGCGGAACTAATCGAAGCGAGTTTCGTGTAATAACGACGAGGGGCCGGATCGTCGGCTTTCTAATTCCGTAGAAGGTTTAGTCAGGTCAAAGACAAAAGTATCCGGGGAGGCTTTCACCGTAGAATCGATAACGGAGGTGTTCCCGCATGAAAAGAGCGTTGCTGTTCGCCGTGACTGCTGTCTTTCTGTCCTGCTCGCTCTCTTACGCCTACAAAGACCACACGGGAAATAATCTTCGTCTCCTTGCGCCAGGACGAATCGCCGCCGGCGGGGAACTTTCCAGGCCGGACTTCGGCGAGCCTGTGCTCGTCACACACCTCCCGCCGCAACTCCCTCAAAGAATCTCCGGCTTTACTTACGACGGGCGAAAATTATGGGCCATGATCTACCAGGGGCGCGGCCGCTATGCCACGCTGAGCCCTTCGACCCTCGAATGGACTGTCAGCACTTCCGAAGAGCAGCATAAAGTTATCCGGGAGGTCTCAGGTGATTTCCAGGCCCCAGGGGGCATCAGCTTCGTGGACGGCAAGCTCTGGGTCGCTGGCTCATATGCAGGGTCGTTGGCCTGCATTGACGTTCAAGGCTGGAAGGCCGCGCGCCTTTTCAAGGGCAAGTACCGGCAGGAGGACAAAGCGAGCCAGATGTTCTCCGGCATGGCGTTCGACGGAAAGTACCTTTGGATTGCCTGGCACTGGTTCAGGTACGATTTGCCCGCCTCTCAGACTCAACTCCTGTTGAAGATTGACCCGGAGACGGGCGAAGTGGTCGGCAAGTTTCCCGTTCCCCCTGGAGCGGCGAGCGACGGCGTGCATGGCCTGGCCTGGGACGGGACGAAACTCTGGCACATGAAAGACAGCAAGCTTTCCGCCATTGATCCCGCGGACGGCAGCATCATCGCTCAATACGTCTTCGAGCAGATCGAGCGCCCGAGCGGCCTGGCCTGGGACGGGCAGACGCTCTGGATTGCCGAGTTCGACGGAAAAATCTGGCGTCTAGACTTCTGGGCTTACGCATAGCATCAGCTCATCGAACATTGCCTTGTAGTGGCGATACCAATCACTCTGAAAAATCTCCGCCCTGTCGTACTTTCGTTTCAGGCGTAAGAACTCCGGGAACTGCGGGTAGCAACTGAGCGCCTGACGGCGCGTCGCCCAGCGATGATAAGTTAAATAGTAGCTGCCCCCGAACTCTATGGCGCGATCGATCAGGCGGCGAAAGTCGTCCCGTGCTTTCTCGATTCCCGCCGCCGTGTGCGCGACGTGCAGGTTGAAAACCACGCAACTGTAACGCTCGCGCGCCCACGCCATGAAACTCTCTTCGTCCTTTTCGATGAGCCGGATCGTCCCGTAGATTAGCTCGGCGCGGTTCAAGATAAAGTCCGCCCGCGTCGCCTCCATGAAAGCCGATAGCTGCCCCCGCGGGACGTAGACTTCCGTTATCATCTCGCTCCCACACGCAGCTCCCCCCAGCCGCTCGTCCAGCTCCCGGTGATAGTCGTCCAGATAGACGCTCAACTGGTGCGTGTCAGACCAGTAGAGCTGCCCGTCGGTCGCCAGGTAGTGCGAGGAATAAGCCTCGAAAGCCCGCCTGCGGTCCGTGTGTGCCAGGTAGAGCAACTCTCGCCAATCATTCTCCGAAAGCTCCTTGTGCGTCGCCGCCACGGGAGCGTCGTCCGCCGCCGGCCTGTAGCACGAGAAGATTCCTTCGCGCAGAAACCCGTCTGAATCCGGGTCCGTCATGAACTGGAAATCGCCGTAGAGGAAGCCGTCCGCGATTCGCTCCTCGAAGGCCGTCATCAGGCCGCGCAGGTTCGTCAAGCGAACGACCCTCTCTAATTTTCGACGCGGCGCGAGGCGTAGCGTGACGCGCGCGATGATTCCAAACAACCCGTAGCCGCCCACCGCCAGCCTGAACAACTCCGCGTTCTCGACGCGGCTGCACCTGTGCGCTTCGCCCGATGCGTCCACGATGACGAAGGATTCCACGTCGTCTATGATGGGCTTGAAAGTCAGGCCCCGCCCGTGAATGTTCGCCGCGAGTGCGCCCCCGACACTCAAGCGGTCCGCCCCGGTCTGCTTCTGTCTGATTCCCAATTGCGTCGGCTTGTCTCTCTGAGCCTCAATCAGGTGATGAATGAGTTCGGGCCACTGTATGCCCGCCTCGACTTCGACCAGGCGTCGCTCAGTGTCCAGCCACAGCACGCGGTTCATACGCTTCATGTCAAGGAGCAGCGTCTCGGTCCCGAACTGCTGCCCTCCCATCGCGTGCATCCCGCCCGCGACAGAGATTGCTCGTCCACACGCGCGCGCCCTTTTAATAATCGCTTGCAGGGCTTCGGTGGAACGGGGACGCGCGATTGAGCGCACGCGCGTGCGATTCAGTTGCGAGTGGACGTCGTTGACCACGTGGCCGGGCGTGGCCGGCTGCGCGCTCCGACGCCTGGCGAGCGGGGACACGGTTAATATTCTGGCCCGTGCTTTTTGGATTCTTCTAAACATGGTAGGGATTCATTGGGAATCTGGCTCGCAAACGCAGAGGCACTCGCCGTCCGCCAGTGTCAGGGCCTTGAGGCTCTCCGCCGCCAGATACTTGCTTCTCAACATCTCCGAAGTCACCAGCTCGCGCAGGACGAAACCTCTGGCAGCGAGAAATTCCGAGAGGCGCGTGTGGTGTATGCCCCACTTAAAACTCTCGCCACGGAGGCGCAGCCAGGCGTCAACGGCGCGGCTTGATTGGCGAAAACCTATGCGCCCGTCGCTTTGTGTCTCCATGAAGGTGAAGACGAATTTGCTGTGCGCCCCGCTGTGATGGCGTATGAACTGTAGGATGAGCTCCACCTCGGCTGGCGCGAGGTACATCAGCAGCCCTTCGGCGACGAAAACCGTGTCCAGGTCCGCGCGATAAGCTGAGCCGGGCAACAGGCTCCCCTCCAGATTCCCGTGCGTCAGGTCAAGCGAGATGAAATGAAGATTAGGGGCGGGCGAGTCCTGGCTCTCGATGACACGCTTTTTGACGCGCTGCGTCGCCGGGTGATCGACCTCGAAAAATTCCGTTTCGGGGAACGCCTCGTGCAGCCGCAGGGCCAGCGTGTCAAACCCTGCGCCGATGACGACCATCTGCGGGAAGCCTTCACCGAGAGCGCGCCGCGCAGTCTCTTCCAGGTAACGCTTGCGCAGCGCGTAATGCAGCCTGATGCCTGGCACAGTCGCGCGCTCCAGGAAGCCGGAGAGCGGGCGCAACAGCCTGGAGTTGAGGGCGTCATCCAGCCAGCGTGCCAGGCGCGAACGGGTCTCGGCGAAGCGCCGGCTCAATTCCGCCGAGCGCGGAGGCACTAGCCGCCCCAACAAGGGATCGCGCGAGAGAAAGAAAGTGCTTCTCGCAATCAGGTAAGCCGTCGCGCTCGGTCTGTCTTCTTTCATACGCCCACACTCCACCGTCACAGGGGGAAAGCATATGGGCCGAGCGTAAGGCTCAAGGCCCGAGCTATGACACTTTTCCGACTGCCATATTCATCAGATAGAAGCGAGAGAAGGAATTAACAGGGATGGACAGAGATTGTCAGGATAAAAGAGATAAGAGCTAATTAACCTGCCTTGTCTTTATCCTGTTCATCCTGTCCATCCCTGTTAATTATTCCTTGAATTGAACCAAGACTATTCATCAGGCGTCTTTACTCGTTCCAGTTTCGCGTTATATTGTGAGAGGCAAGTTCGTGAAATTCCCACAGGGAAGCTGTAGTCACTTTATGAGAGCTGTCATTTTTAACGAGCACGGCGGGCCGGAGGTCTTGCGGCCAGCAGAAATGGAAGCCCCGCGCATTAGGGCCAACGAGGTGCTGGTGGAGGTGCGCGCCTGCGCCCTGAATCACCTGGACGTCTGGGCGCGCGGCGGTCTGCCTGGGATAGAGATTCCGCTTCCGCACATTCTCGGCAACGACATCGCAGGCGTGGTGCGCGAAGCGGGCGAGCTGGTGACGTGGGTCAAGCCCGGCGACGAAGTGATGTTGCAGCCGGGTGTGTCGTGCGGGCACTGCATTGACTGCCTGCGCGGGCGCGATAACTTCTGCCCTGAGTACGATATTCTCGGTTACAGGCGACACGGCGGCTACGCCGAGCTGGTCGCCGCGCCCGGCGTCAACGTCATCCCTAAGCCGAAGGAGTTAAAGTGGGAGGAGGCGGCCGCCCTGCCGCTTGTGACCGTGACGGCCTGGCACATGCTCGTGACGAGGGCGAGCTTGCAGCCCGGCGAGGACGTCCTGGTTCATGCCGCCGGGAGCGGCGTCGGCTCCATCGGAATCCAGATCGCGAAGTTGCGCGGCGCGCGCGTCATCGCGACCGCAGGCTCTGACGCCAAGCTGGAGAAGGCGCGTGAGCTGGGCGCGGACGAGACCATCAATTACACGCGCGAGGATTGGCCCAAAGAGGTGCGGCGCTTGACCGGCAAGCGGGGGGTCGATGTCGTCTTCGAGCACACGGGCGCTGAAACCTGGCCCGGCTCGATTCAATCGCTGGCCAAGGGCGGGCGGCTCATCACCTGCGGCGCGACCAGCGGCTACGACGCGCGCACGGACCTGCGACAGGTCTTCTACCGGCACCTCTCGCTGCTAGGCTCCTTCATGGGCTCGAAGGCCGAGTTGCTCGACGCCATGAAATTCGTCGAACGCGGGATGATTCGCGCCGTCGTGGATAGGGTGTTGCCGCTTGAAGAAGCGAGGCTGGCGCACGAGCTGATGGAAGACCGCGCACAGTTCGGCAAGCTTGTGCTTGTACCATAGAAAAGCGTTGAGTGATGAGTAATGAGTGGGTTGAATTCTACGTCAGAGGAATCATTCAACAGCCCCGTTAGGGGCGAAAGAGAATAGCCCAGCACTTTAGTGCT
>DATEMM010000143.1:0-12799 GCA_035275605.1 Pyrinomonadaceae bacterium | reverse complement strand
CGCGCTGCTGCTGGCCGCCGGAGAGCTGTGCCGGGTAGTGCTCTTCTTTGCCGCCCAAGCCCACTTTTTGCAGATAGTGGCGCGCGACCTCTTCGGCCTGCGCGCGCGACATCCCCTTGACCGTCATGGGCGATTCCGTGCAGTTGCCGAGCGCCGTCAGGTGCGGGAAGAGGTTGAAGTTTTGAAAGACTATGCCGACGCGCTCGCGCAGGCGTCGCGTCAGCTCCTTCTCTTCTGCGGGCGAGAGCTTGCGGTCCTCCGTGCCGAGGACTTCGACGCCGCCGATGCTCATCCGGCCGCGGTCGAACTTCTCCAGCCGGTTCATGCAGCGCAGCATGGTCGTCTTGCCGCAGCCCGAGGGGCCAAGGATGGTCGTCAACTGACCTTCCTTAATCTCAAACGTGGCCTGGTTGAGCACGGTGTTTGCGCCGTAGCGTTTGACGATGCTTGTGACTTCGATCACGTCCTCAAACTCCCTGCGAAATTAGACTGCAAAATTGTAGAGCGGTCAGAAAACTCCGTGCGGGCGACTGTTGTTCGTGCGGCGGAGTGTGTCACAGGAATGGATTGCAACGCAACAGTGAATTTGGGATGAGAGTGAAGAAGGCTTTGCGCCCGGAGCGTATCAGCTCGGGCCATATCTCACGTTTCTGTTAAATCCAGACCGCGCGCCTTGAATGATTGGCGCATCTTTGTATAATTGCAGCTCAACATTAAACGGGGGAGTAGATCACCCACAGGGTTCGGTAAGTCGTCAGGACAATCGCTCGCCAGGCGGTTCGGTTTACCGGAGCAAGGATCGAGACCTTTTGCGGCACACACTAAGCGCGCGAAAGGTCTTTGCTTTTTGCTCGCCAGTACGATTTGAGAGGGGACCCTTTAATGGATGTAACGCTTTTCCCGTTCGCCGAATACTGGTGGTTCTACGCGGGGTTCGTGGCTTTCGTGCTGCTCCTGCTGGCCCTGGACCTCGGAATCTTTCATCGCAAGGCGCACGCCGTCTCTTTCCGCGAATCGGCCATCTGGACCGTGGTCTGGGTCACGCTGGCCCTCCTCTTCAACTACGGACTTTATCAATACGCCGGGTGGAAGTTTGCCTCGGACCCGCGACTTCTGGCTGTGCCAGGCTTCGACCCGCAGGCGGCGGCCAGCCGCGTCGGTCTTGAGTTTCTCACCGGGTACATCGTCGAAAAGTCGCTCTCGGTCGATAACATTTTCGTCTTCGTGCTGGTCTTCAGCTACTTCGCGGTCCCGGCCGTCTACCAGCACCGCGTGCTTTTCTACGGCATCGTCGGCGCGCTCATCTTCCGCGCAATCTTTATCGCGATGGGCTCGGTCCTGATGCAGTATCACTGGGTCATTCTCATCTTCGGCGCGTTCCTGATTATCACGGGCCTGAAGATGATGTTCACGCCGGACAAGCAGGTTGACCCGGACAAGAATCTGCTCCTGCGCCTGTTCCGAAGGCTCGTGCCGGTGACGCAGAAACAGCATGGGCAGCGCTTCTTCATCCGAAGGGAAGGGCGAACGTGGGCGACGCCGCTGTTCGTGGCCCTGCTTTTTCTGGAAGCCACCGACGTGATTTTCGCGGTGGATTCCGTCCCGGCGATCTTCGCTTTGACGAGCGAGCCGCTGATTGTCTTCACGTCAAACATCTTCGCCATTCTGGGCCTGCGCTCGCTCTACTTCATGCTGGCCGGGGCGGTGGACAAGTTTTATCTGCTCAAGTACGGGCTGGCCGTGGTGCTCGTTTTCGTCGGGCTCAAGATGGTCTGGCTCAACAATCTTTTCGACGGCAAGTTCCCTATCGCCTGGTCGCTTGGAATCATCTGCGCCGTCATAGCGGCCTCCGTCGTCCTGTCACTGCTGCGCCCGAGGCCAGCGGCTTAGGCGACAGGACTTCAGAGTTGAAGGCGGTCAAAGAGGCAAGTGAACAACTTCATGGAGGGCAGCCGTGGACGAGCGCGTTGACGCTCACGGAGACGCTTTGTTAGACTCCGCCGCAAATTCCACTGCTGTTTCCGACGGACCATGCAAGAAGAGAGCAACGCTAAATCTCGTCCGGTTCACGAGAATCTCGACACGGCTTACGTCAACCTGGCGTCGCTCATACGCTATTTGCAGCAGCGCGAGTTCATGGGGCGCATACACGTCGAGCTGGACGAGTATGGCGCGGACGTTTTCCTGAGCGCGGGCGAGCAGCCGCGCGTGCGCGAGACGGACCACGCGACGGGGCGCACGGGCGAGGGCGAAGCCGCTTTGCAGCGCCTGCTCGTGCGTGCGCGCGAGCCGGGCGGCCTCGTCAGCTTTTACGAAGGCGAGGGCGAGGAAGAGGCGAGCGCGGCTGATCCCCTCCCGCCCCGTGCAGATGAGCCTGAAGCGTCGGCAGAGGGCGGCGTCCTGTCGCCTGAAGAGGCGGAGTGGCGCGACCTGGTGCGCCTGAGCGGGGAGCTGGTCGGGACCGTGGAGCGCGCGGCGCTGAGCGCGGGCGCGGACTTCGCCACGCTCTTTCGCTCGGTGCGGTTGGGCTTGGCGGACGATTATTCTTTTCTGGACCCGGCGGCGGGGCGTTTCAGGTATGGCAACGGGACGATCGAGCTGCGCGCGCGGCCCTCTACGACCGGCTACGTGGCGGGCGTCAGCGAGGCACTGCGCCGTGTGGTCAACCAAATCTCGACGGGGGCTCGGGCGCGCGGCGTGCGCGAGCGTGTCGCGCTCGAACTCGCCGTGCTCGCGCGCAGGCGTCAATCGCAGCTCGCCAGATTTAAATTCGCCCCGCAGCTAGACCGCATCGCGGGCACGAGGGTGTTGTGACAGTGGTCAGTGGCCGGTGGCCAGTTAAAAACAAGGGAATGAGCGACCGATGCCTCTTAAAAGCTACACCGAATTGATTGCCTGGCAAAAAGCTATGGACTTGGTGCAAAAAGTTTATGAAACAGTAAGAGCTTTTCCGAAAGAAGAAATATATGGATTAACGAGTCAGTTGAAGCGGGCCGCCATCTCCATTCCATCAAATATTGCAGAGGGGCAAGGTCGCAAGTCTACTCGTGAGTTTTTGCATCATCTGTCAATTGCTTACGGCTCACTCATGGAAGTAGAAACACAAATATTAATAGCAATAAGGCTTGAATATTTAGGCCAGCAAGATGCAGAACTGATTGCCGCACAAACTGCCGAGGTGGGCCGTTTAATCAACGGCCTATCGAATGCTCTGACTAATAAACAGGCCGAGATAACAGGTCGGTAATAACTGACCACCGGCCACTGACCACTGACCACTGCTTATGTTGAAATGGACTGCTTTTTGGACGACTTTCGGGACGCTGTTTCTGGCTGAGATGGGCGATAAGACGCAACTGGCCGTGATTACGCTGGCGGCGCAGACACGCTCGCCCCTCTCCGTCTTCCTGGGGGCGGCGCTGGCGCTGGCCCTTGTGTCTTTAATCGGCGTCGGCATAGGCTCGGCGCTCGGCAAATACTTGCCGGAAGATCTGTTGAAGAGGGTGGCCGCCTCGGCCTTCATCATCATCGGCGTACTGATGCTCTGGGGAAAACTTTAGAAAGGACAGAATTCAGAATTCAGAAGTCAGAATCAAGAATCCAGAATGAAAGGCTGAAACCCTCTTTCTCTTATTCTGGCTCCTGAATTCTGACTCCTGACTCCTGCTTTACGACATGTTCCCATTCCGCAACATTCTGTTTCCGACGGATTTCACACCGCACGCACGGGCCGCTTTGAAGTACGCCGCCGCGTTCGCGCGCGAGGGCCGAGGGCGCGTGGTGCTCTTCAGCGTGCAGGAGGGAAGCGTGCCCGCGAATTTGTTGACGCTGCCCGAGCGCGTCTTCGAAGAGCCGGAAAAACATTGGCTCAGGCAACTGCGCGCCGACGTCAAAGAGTTGCTGTCAGACCCTCTCCTGGACGGGCTCGAAGTGGACCCGGTCATCATCGCCGGGGAGCCCGCGCCGGAGATTGCGCGCGCCGTGCGCGACTTCAACACGGACCTGGTCTGCATAGTGACGCACGGGCGCAAGGGCTTGTCGCGTGCCCTGTGGGGCTCGACCGCCGAAGAGATTATCGCCGAAGCCCCCTGCCCTGTCCTGACGATCCGCCCGCCGCAGCGCGATTTCGTCGAGTACAGGGGGAGCCACACGGAGATTCGCCTGAACCGCATCCTGCTGGCGACGAATTTTCGCCCCTCCTCGTTGCAGGCCGCGGAGGCTGCGGCCGCGCTCGCGGGCCGCACCGGCGCGGAGCTGCACGTTGTCTACGTGATCGGCGACTACATGGATCAGATGGCTGAGCTTTTTCCCGAGAGCGCCGGGCCAAAACTCTCGCAGCTTCGCGGGTACGTGGCCGAAAGGATGGCGACCTTTGAGCGCGAGGCGGGCGGGCGCGCCACCACGCACATCCTGGAAGGAAGACCTTACGCGGAGATCGTCCGCCTGGCGACGGACAGGGACGTTGATTTAATCGTCATCGGGACGAGCGTGCATTCCTCGCTCTTCGGCGGCGCGCCCGTGCTCGGCCCGGACATCGAGCGCGTCGTGCGCAACGCGCCCTGCCCGGTCCTCTCCATCCCCTCCGGCAAAGTCGTCACACCTCACCCGGTCATGGTCACAGAGCCGGTGGGGCAGACGTGAAAAAGTGAGCAGTGAGCAGTGGGCAGTAAGCAGTGAGCAGATAATAGCCCCGGCAGGGGCGACGGATAATAGCCCAGCACTTTAGTGCTGGGAATCAAGCCCAATAATTGTTAGAGCCCCGGAGGGGCGACCGAATCAGTCGCCCCTCCGGGGCTCTCATCATTTATCCAATGGCTATTCCCAGGGCTGCCGCCCTGGGCTATTGTCATGCCGCCCCTAACGGCGCTGCTTACTGCTTACTGCTCACTGCTAACTTCTTACTCACTGTCCGTTCTCCATCGGGAGGCCGGCGTTCATCCAGGCGTTGGTGCCGCCGAGGAGGGCGGCCACGTTTTGGATTCCTTTTTCCTGCATTATCTGCGCCGCACGGGCGCTAGTATGCTCGGCCGGTCAAGAACAGTAGGTGACAATCATCTTGTCACGCGGCAATTCACCGAGGCGTGATTCCACCTGCTCCAACGGGATGTTGATTGCCCCCTTGACGTGGGCCTGCTGGTACGAGGTGGCCGGCCGCACGTCTATGACGATGGCCTCGCCTTTGTCCAGCCCGTCACGCAGCTCGACCGTCGTGACACGCTTCACACCGTCGCTTGGCGCGACGTGCTGGGCCGTGGAAGTCGGGAAAGGCACCTTCGTGCTGTTCGCGCTCACGCTATTCCCCTGCTTCTCCGTGGAATTGCACGCCGCCAGCGTCAGAGCCGCGAGCACGACTGCCGCCGCCACCGTATACACAAGACGCATTCGATAAACCTCCTTACAGAACAGTGCTGAGTGCTGAGTAATGAGTGAAAGCCTCTTCCGCCTCACTTCTTCTCCGTCGGATACCCCGCCTCTACCCAGGCGTTGTAGCCGCCGAGCAGTGCTGCCGCGTTTTCCAGACCCTTCTCTTTAATAATCTGCACCGCACGGGCGCTGGTGTGCTCGGCCGGTCAAGAGCAGTAGGTGATAATCAGCCTGTCGCGCGGCAATGCGGTGGCGTGCGACTCGACATCATTCAAAGGCATCGAGAGCGCGCCCTTCACGTGCCCGGCGTTGTATGACTCCACGCTGCGCACGTCCAGGACGAGAGCCCTACCTTGCTCGAACGCCTTGCGCGCTTCCGCGACCGTGATTCGACTAACGCCGTCGCTCTGGGTTTCAGCCGTTGAAACCAACACGGGAGCGGGCGCAGCCGCTTGAGCCTTCCCAGCCGCCTGCTGGTTCGCCCGGCGGGTCTTCGCCGCCCTACTCTTGCGCGACTGTCCGGCGACGCCTACAGGCAACGCGGCCAGCGACAGTACGAGGACAACTGACAATGAGATTAAAGAACGCATAGCACATCTCTCGAACACGATGTAACAAAGCAAACCGCAAAACACTATAGGCCGTAAACCACGGCGAGAATAGTTCTACCACTTTCCCGCCCCCATCGCAAAAGCCACAGGGCGCGCACACGATCTCCCGCCCGGCATTCTAGCGGCATGAGTCAGGGCGCGGCGCATGGCTTCGCCTCAGATGGTTCTGGCGAATTGAGAGGCCGCCGGGTATCATTTCCGCCATGCCGGTCGAAAGTTGGAAGCCAAGCCAGGAACAGATTCTCGCGGCCAGGGGCAAGAAGATGCGTGACGTCATCGCTCCCGGCCTGGAGGTTCTGTTCTGCGGCATCAACCCGAGCCTTTATTCAGCGGCCGTCGGCCATCATTTCGCCAGACCCGGCAACAGGTTCTGGCCGACCCTCCATGCCGCGGGCTTCACGGACCGGCTGTTCTCACCGTTTGAAGACCGGAGGCTGCTTGAGCGCGGCTATGGAATTACGAACGTGGTGGAGCGTGCGACGGCGACCGCGGCCGAGGTTTCGGAGAGCGAGTTCGTCAAAGGCGGCAGGGCGCTTGAAAAGAAAGTGCTGCGTTATGGCCCAAGAGTCCTGGCCGTGCTGGGAGTCAGCGCCTACCGGGTCGCGTTCGGAAAGAAGGAGGCCACGGTGGGTCAGCAGGAGGAATCGCTCGGCGGGGCGGTCGTGTGGGTCCTGCCAAACCCGAGCGGTTTGAACGCGCACTACAGGCTGGCGGATCTGGCCAGAGTCTACGGGGAATTGAGGACGTGGGCAGCAAAATAGTATTCGAGGCTGATGCTGTGGAGAGAGTGTAATGGGTGGTGACGACCAGGAAATTCACGAGATTGCTTCCGCGGGCAAGATTAAAAAGCTCAAATCGCTGCTCGATAAAAGCCCGGAGTTAATCCACGCGAAGGGCTGGTTCAATCGCACGCCTCTGCATTGTGCCGCCGAGAATGGACAGGTGGACTGCGTCCGCTTGTTGCTTGAGCGCGGCGCGGACGTTCACGCTCAGGCCCTGCATTCCTGGACTCCTTTGTTCGAGGCCGCGCGGAGCCCGATTTACGGCGCGACCCTGGAAGAATCCCTGGAGTGCGCCCGCCTGCTCTTAGAGCACGGCGCGGACCCGAACGCCGTGGACTCGCACCGCCGTGAGACGCCGATTTTTAATGTCAATTCGTTGCCGATGCTGTTGCTGTTAAAAGAGCATGGCGCGAACCTGGACGTAGTCTCCTCCGAAGACCAGTATCCTCATGAAGCTCACGCGAGCTATGTGGGCGACCCGGCGCTGCTGGCCTTCTGGCTTGAGCGTGGCGTGGACGTCAACCACAATCCCGGATTTGGCGACCCGGTCCTGCACGGCGTAATCATCTGCCAGGGGAAAGACAAGCGCGGCGCGCTGAGGCTTGAGCAAGTACGTATGTTGCTGGCACAAGGCGCGAACCCGAACATGGGAGACAGGCTCCACGGCAAATCGCCGCTGCACCTTGCCGTCGGCTACGGGCGAGAGGACCTCGCGCGCCTGCTGCTGGACGGCGGGGCGGACCCCGATTTCCGGGATCATGCGAACGAGACCCCGCTCCACGTAGCTGTCAAAGAAGGAGCAGTCAAACTCGTCCGGCTGCTCGTCGAGCGCGGGGCGGACGTAAACATCAAGAACATCTCCAAGAAGTCGCCGTGGGAGTTAGGCAAAGATTCCGCCAAACTGCGCCGCATCCTGGAACCGCACGCTCGCGACGTCCCGGACATTCGCCCGACGCCGGACGAGCTGATTGAGAGGCTGGACGCGCTCCCGGCCTTTAGCCGTGACTATTTCGAGCCCTGTTCGGAAGAGGAGATCGAGCGGCTGGAGCGTACATTTCGCGTCATCCTCCCGGAATCCTACAAGAAGTTCCTGCGCCTGATGGGCAGAGGGGCTGAAGGTTTTCTCAGCAGCGACCACTGGGACGCGTTCTACCCGGAGCTGCTGGAGATTGCCCGGCGCGAGGAGTACGCGGGCCGTTGTGACAATCTGCCTGACGATTACTTCGTCTTCGCCTCACGGCTCGCGGGGGTCTATTTATTCTTCATAGCAGACGGCACAGACGATGACCCGCCCGTCTACTCTTTCGGCGACGGACACGACGAGACGTTCCGAAAAAGCCACGACTCGTTCTGGGGCTTCTTCGAAGAGATGGTGATCTACTACGAGTTCTACAACAAGAAGGGGCTCGTTTGAGTCTTTGCCAGAGATTGAGCGGTTGGTGAGAAAGAATTAACAGGGATGGACAGAGATTGTCAGGATAAGAGAAAGAAAGAGCAGTGCTGAGCTTTGCTTTTTATCCTGTACATCCTGTCCATCCCTGTTCGATATTTCCTCCAAATCGAACCACCGCTCGTGCTTAACCCGTCCCATATTATTTGAGCTTGTCGCCGTTTAGTTCTAAACTCATCAACACTTGACCGTCTGATATTAAATTTCTCCCCCTCAACCGCACGGCTTGCGAGGGTTCTTCCGTATGTCGCAGCCAACTTATCTTCAGTCGGGTAACACTGTCGGCGTCGTCGGCGCCGGGCCGGCCGGCTCTTTCTTCGCCATCGAGCTGCTGAGGCGCGCGCGTGCCCTCGGCCTGGACCTACGCGTAGACATCTACGACGGGAAGAACTTCGCCAAGAAGGGCGCCCCTGGCTGCAACATGTGCGCCGGGGCGGTCGGCACGCGCCTCATCGAAGAGATCGAGCGCTCGACGACCACCATTCCGCGCGAGGTCATACACTACGAGATAGAGGGCTATGCCGTTCACTACCAGGACTCTTACGCGCGCCTGGAGAACGAGACGACCAAGAAGATTTACGGCGTCTACAGGGGCGCAGGCCCCGTCAGCACCGAAAACCCTGACGGCGCGCGAAGCTTCGATCAGTTCCTGTTGGAGCAGGCGATAGCCTTAGGCGCGCAGCACATCCCGCAGAACGTCCACGACATCGACGTCCCGACCACCCTGGAGCGCCGTCCCGTGCTTCATTTCGCGGACGGCCACAACTCTGAATACGACCTGGTGGTCGGGGCCTTCGGCGTCAACTCGCAACTCGCCAACCGCCTGCTCTACGGATACCAGCCGCCCCCGACCTGGAAGACGTGCGTGATTGAAGCGCGTGTGCCGGTAGAGTTCCAGCGCGAGCGGCTGCACAACATGATTCACTTCTTCGTCCTCAAGCAGCCGGACATTCGCTACGTCGCCTTCATCCCGAAGGGCGAGCACGTAACGATTACTGCCATCGGCGAGGACGTGGACGTCGTCGCGACCGAGCGTCTCGTGCGCGACTCCTACATGCGCGATTACCTGCCGCACGACTGGAAGCCGGATTGCCACTGCCACCCGCGCGTGGCCCTCGGCGCGGCGCGTCTTCCCTACAGCGAGCGTTTCGTCATCGTCGGCGACGCCTCGGATTCGCGCTACCTGAAGAACGGCGTGGAGTCCGCCCTGGTGACGGCTCGCCTCGCCGTCGATTGCGTCATCAACCAGGGGCTGACGGCGCGTGATTTTGAAAAGCACTTCTGGCGGCGGTGCAGCCGGGTTTTTGGGCGCGACAACATCTACGGGCGTATGCTCTTTGAGATTTATGACCGCGTCTTCCCGCACCCTCTGCTCGCGCCCGTCTACTTCGCTGTGCTGCGCTCCGAGCGAAATCTGGAGCGCCCCGGCGCGCTCCTCTCCAACGCGCTGCTCGCGGCCTTCACGGGCGATCAGTCTTACAAGCGCATCCTGCTGCGCGCTATGAACCCGCGCCTGGCCGCGCGCATGATGGGACGCGCCGTCAGCCTCTCTTACAACCGCGTCAAGTCCACAGTCTCGCGCACCGAGCCACAGGCGACGAGAGGCTTGCACCTGCGCGACGGCTCGCGCGTAGCCATCATCGGCGGCGGGCCGGGCGGGGCGTCCTGCGCCATCCGGCTCATCAGAAACGCGCGCGCGAGGGGCATAAATTTGCGCGTCACCATCTACGAGCCGAAGCAGTTCCCGCGCCACCACAACCCCTGCATCGGCGTGCTCGCGCCGCCGACGGCCGTGCTCCTGCGAGAGAAGCTGAAGGTGGAGCTTCCGCCCGAGATGATTAAGCGGACCATCAAGGGTTATCGTCTGCACAGTGACCGCAACGAGATAGAGCTTCGCGCGCCGACGACGGAAGACCCCGCGCTGATGGTCTCGCGCTCTGACTTCGACCAACTGCTTCTGGAGCGCGCGGCCGAAGAAGGCGCGCGCGTGCTGAGCGACCGCGTGACCGGGTTGGAGTTTCACCCGGACAATCTGGAGCACCCTGTGCGCGTCTACTCCGAGGGCGCATCGCGCTCGGCCGACATGGTTGTCGCGGCGTGCGGCCTGGACGACGGGCTCCTCTCGGTGCTCGAACAGGTCAGCCCGCGCCAGTTTCGCTACGAGCGGCCCAAAGAGTACATGCATTCCATCATCGTCAAGCTGCCGTGTGACGAGCGCTACATAGAGAGGCGCCTGCACGGCGAGATACACGCCTTCCTGCTCTCGGATTTGCCGCGGATAGAGTTCGGCGCGATTACGCCGAAGCTGGACCACGTCCTGGTCAACATTGCCGGCAGGCGCGTGCGCTCGACCGACATGGAGGACTTTTTGCTCCACCGTCAGGTGCGCCCCCTCCTGCCGCGCTTCAACTTGCAGCAGCTCAATTACTACGAGGGACGCGCGCCTGTGCGCCACGCGCGACACGTCTACTGGGACCGCTTCGTCGCGGTCGGGGACGCGACGGGGTGGCTCCGCCCGTTCAAGGGAATGGGGATTACGACGGCGATTCAGACGGGCTCGACCGCTGCCGACGTGATGATGGAGCGCGGCATCGACGGCCCGGCGCTCGCGGCTTACGGCCTCAGGTTGCGCTACCTGACGGAAGACCATTATCACGGGCGCGTCCTACGTCGCCTGTGCCGGATGGGGATGAACACGGGCGCGATGGACGGGGTCATCGAGCTGGCCAAGACCAATCAGGACCTTTACACGATTCTCTACGACACTATCTCCGGCCAGTACTCTTATCGCCGCATAGCGCGCGACCTTCTGCGCTCGACGCTCTTCTTCAAGATGGGCGCGCTCACCCTCAAGCGCGTGCTCAGGCCCGCGGGCGGATGAAAAATTTGTGCCTTAAACTAAAATCTTGCATGTTTTCGTAAAAGTGCTATAGTGCGGATTCCTCCCGAGTCCTTAGCGCATTTTAACCTTAAAGTAGAATTCGTCTTGCCCAGTGTTTAGTTGAAGCTTCTCACACGGCGCCCAGGCAGTAGAGAGCTGTCCAGTTTTCTCTGCCCAGGCAGAACTGTATCGCCCGGCACCCCTTCTAGCGGGGCGCTGTTAGCGCTAAAGCTCTTCCGCCGAGCTTTGATGATTTACCGGCGACGGCTGCCAGGGGGGGTCTCTCTCTCTCAGGAGAGAGCGCACACCCCTTGCGGCATCGCTCCCACCTTAACCTTAAACTTTTTAGGAGGACGAATGAAAAAGATCTTCACCCTAATAGCTTTGGTCGTCCTGTGTGTGGCGGCCCTCACGCCCGCGCCGACCAGCGGGCAGAAGCCAGACCTCGCGGGCAATCAGAAATCGAAAGGCAAGTTCCAACGCAAGGACAAGGACGCGATCCCTGGGGAATACATCGTCGTCTTCAAGGACCAGGCGACGGGAGACTTCTCCGTTGCGCAGGAGCTTGCGGATTTGATGGTCGCCATCTACGGCGGCAAGATCAAGCACGTCTACAAGCACGCGATTAACGGCTTCGCCGTCAAGATGCCGGAAGAGATGGCGCTCCTCTTGAGCGAGGACCCGCGCGTGGAGTACGTCGAAGAGGACGGCATCATCCACACGGGTGCGACGCAGACGGGCGCGACGTGGGGGCTGGACCGCATAGACCAGCGCGACCGCCCGCTCAACGGCACCTACAACTACAATTTCACGGGCTCGGGCGTGCGTGTCTACGTCATAGACACAGGGATTCGCACCACGCACACGCAGTTCGGGGGTCGCGCCGCGGTCTCTTACGACGCCCTCGGCGGCAACGGCCAGGACTGCAACGGGCACGGCACGCACGTCGCTGGCACAATCGGGGGCAGCACTTACGGCGTCGCCAAGAGCGCGAGCCTGCGCGCCGTCCGCGTGCTCAATTGCAGCGGTTCCGGCAGCACCTCCGGCGTCATCGCCGGCGTCAACTGGGTGACGCAGAACCACATCAAGCCCGCGGCGGCCAACATGAGCCTCGGCGGCGGGGCCAGTTCCGCCCTGGACACGGCCGTGCAGAACTCCATTAACGCGGGCGTGACCTACGCGGTCGCGGCGGGCAACAGCAGCACGGACGCCTGCACTCAATCGCCCGCGCGCGTCGGCGGAGCCATCACGGTCGGCTCTTCGACGAGCACGGACGCGCGGTCGTCTTTCTCGAACTACGGCACGTGCGTTGACATCTTCGCGCCGGGCTCCAGCATTACCTCCGCGTGGAGCACCAGCGATACGGCGACGAACACCATCAGCGGGACTTCGATGGCATCGCCGCACGTGGCTGGCGTGGCGGCGCTCTACCTGCAAAGGTTCCCGACCGCCTCCCCGGCCACGGTTCGCAACGCGATTGTGAACGCCTCGACGACTAACAGGCTGACCGGCATCGGCACGGGCTCGCCCAACCGCCTGCTCTATTCGCTGCTGCCGTAATCGCCGTCTCTAACCCCTGACCCCGAAGGGGTCACATATGATAGCCAGGGGCAGAGCGAACGAAGTTCGCGTCGCCCCTGGTCAAGCCCACACAAGAATTTCGACCCTGAAGGGGTCGCATATTCAAGGTTGAGTATGCGACCCCTTCAGG
>DATEMM010000142.1:0-3649 GCA_035275605.1 Pyrinomonadaceae bacterium | reverse complement strand
CCAATGGATGCCGCAATTTGGGTAGCGATCATCACGGTTGGCGGCGGTATTATCACGCTGATAATTCAGAAAATCGTTAAGGATCGCAACGCAGCTACTAATCCGGGCGTGGCGGCTCCGGTTACGGGCGGCGCGGCGATTAATAAGGTGAGCGGCGGAATTGATAAGCCGCGCCCGAACGAAACTATTGCCAGAACCTACCAGTGTTCCGGCTGGGCCAAAAATCTTGAGCCCGGACAGCATCTCTGGCTGGCAGTCGAGGCGGGCGGCTTTGTCTGGTTCAAAGAAGGCGAGCTGCACGTCAACGAGAGCGGCAGGTGGGAGATAAACATTTTTGAGGATGGAGCTACGCAGGCTTTCTCTCTATCCCTCTTTGTCGCCGATGGGAGCGCGCAGAAATTGATTCTGGATTGGTTCGAGACCGGATATGCCAGCGGGGGCTATCCTGAAATAAAGGTACTTAAGGGGACGCGACGCATAGCAAGGGTTGATGAGCTGCGTCTACGCTAACTGGCCAGCGGCCTGGACCTTCGGTCAGAGGCTGCTTTGACGTTGAAAGATTGAATATGGGAAACGGGATACTGGTTTTCGCGGAGCATCGCGCGGGCGCGATGAATAAGAGTTCGTTCGAGGCCGTTGCAGCGGCGCAGAGCCTGGGAGCGGAGCTGGGAGCCGCTGTGACGGCCGTTCTCCTGGGCTCCGGCGTGGGCAATCTGGCCGAAGAGATTGCGGCCTACGAGGTGGGCCGCGTGATTTACGCCGAGAATGAAAAGCTGGCCGACTACACGCCGGACGGCTACACGGACGCGATGGAACGAGTCGTCCGCTCCGTTGACCCGCAGTACGTGATTCTGCCGCATACCTATCTGGTGCGCGACTTCGCGCCGAAGCTGGCCGCGCGCTTCGGCAAGGGGCTCATCAGCGACTGCATCCGCGCGCAGGTCGCGGAAGGTCGCGTGACGTTTTCGCGCCGCATCTTCCTGGGCAAGATAGACGCGGACGTGGTCTCGGACGGCGAAGCGCCCGTGTTCGCGACTTTCCAGTCGGGAGCGTATCGCGGGGACCAGGCGAAGAAGGGCGCGAGCGCGCAGCAGGTCGAGACGATGAGCGTAGAGGTCGGCGAGGTCCGCATGAAGCCGGAGGCCCCGTTCCAGGAAGTGAAGCAGGCGGTTGACCTGACGAAGGCGGACGTGATCGTCGCCATCGGCCGCGGCATCAAGAGCAAGGAGAACATCGCGCTGGCCGAACAATTGGCACAGGCGCTTGGCGGAGACATCGCCGCCTCGCGCCCCATCTGCGACGCCGAATGGCTGCCGATTGACCGGCAGATAGGCTCTTCTGGGCAGACGGTCGCGCCCAAGCTCTACATCGCGCTCGGCATCTCAGGCGCGATTCAGCACCTGGTCGGGATGAAGAACTCCGGGACCATCGTCGCCATCAACAAGGACCCGGAGGCTCCCATCTTCGACATCGCCGACTACGGCATCGTCGGCGACCTGTTCGAGGCCGTGCCGGTTTTGACGGAAGAGATTAAGAAGTTAAAAGGCTAGCTGCCTTTTGACCCCTTCGGGGTCTAAAGCATATGTGACCCCTTTGAGGTCTAAATCCCTTCTAACGATAACTTGAGGGGCGACGTGCTGCGCACTTGCCGCTGACTATTTTATTCGACCCCTTCGGGGTCAACGGCAGGATGATTCTTTTAATCCATTCTTCCTACTGTTGTCCCTTCTCGAACGATGCGCGGACGTCGCTGAGAACCTCTGACGGTTTCCACTCGTTGCCGGAGTACAGCTTTACCAACTTACCGTCAGGAGAAATCAGCGCGGTTTGAAGCGTGTGCGTTATCTGATCTTTTTCGGGCACATACGTCAGTCCGAAAAACTGCGCGACCTTTTTTACTTCCTCCGCCTCGCCCGTCACAAATTCCCAGTGCGCGAAAGTCTCCTTGTCGTAGTTGCCCGTCTGCGCCGCGCCGTAGCTGCGCAAGACCTTCGGCGTGTCGTAGGCCGGGTCGAAGCTGATGCTTAAGAGATGCGTCCGCTTGTAGAGGTCCGGGTCTTTCTTCAACTCCCTCTCGATCTCCGCAAAGTTGCTGCTCATCAGGGCACAGTAATCCGGCACAGGGCAGCGCGTGTAGATGAAGGTCAAAAGCAGTGCGCGCCCCTTGTACTGTGCCAGGCGCACGGGCTTCCCGTCCTGGTTGACGAGCTGAAAGTCCGGCACGGCGTCCCCGGCCTTCGGCAGAGTGGAATTCTCCGGCGTCGCCACCGCCTGCGCTGCGCTCTTTTGCACGACCACCACGTTTTCTAGCCAGGCGGAATCGTCCGCGACGGCGAGCGTGGCCTGCACCTCGTCGCCCGGCTTCATCACGTCCAGCGGCCAAGCGTCCTTGAGCTTGAACGGCATCGTCATCCCCTCCATGAGGCCCTTGACGTCCTCGTGCGAGATGGTGGCCGTCTGGTTCGACTTGTCCACGGAGACGACCGTGCCTTTCAGGTCGTAGCGCTTGGCTTCGACTGCCTTCTTCGACTGGCAACCGATGAGGCCCGCGCAGAAGATGAGCAGCAGGGAGATTTTGAAAAGGTTGGGTTTCATGTTTCGCGAATGAGAGATTATCGGCGCTTGAGTTGTTCAGTGTAGAGCGACTGGTAGACCCAGTAGTTGGGAAGGACTTTGTAGACGTAGTCCTTCGACTGCGCGAAGCCGATTTCGAGCACGTAGCGGTCGGGGTCGTTAGAGCGTGCGCGCGCCACCCAGCGCGCGACGTTATCCTCGCCTCCGTTGTAAGAGGCCGCGACCGCCTGCGGCATCTCCGGGAACTCGCGGAAGAGGTTACCCATGTACTGCGAGCCGAAGAGCACGGCCATGCGCGGGTTGTAAAGGTCGTCCTGCCGAAAGTCCTTGAGGCCCACCTGCTCGGCAATCTGGTCGGCCGTCGAGGGAATGAACTGGAGCAGGCCCCGCGCCGCGGCGTTCGACTTGGCCTCGGGCCGAAAGCGCGACTCCTGCCGCATGATTGAGAGCACGAAGCGCGGGTCAACGCCGCGCGGCGGCGCGTATTCGAGGAGCGCCTCGCTGTAAGGCGCAGGGTAGAGCAACTCGACCATCTCGCGCGGAGCAAGCTCCAAGAGATAATCCGCGGGGACTCTCTTCCAGAGCGGCTCGGCATAGCGGACTGCGTGGTTCGCGTTGTCGCCTCGCTTGAAAAGCACGGCGAGCGTATATGCCTCGTCTCGTGAAAGCGGCGAAGAAGACGGCGCGGCGTTAGCCGCGGGTTGTTTAGCTGGCTGCGGCGGATTGTCTTTCCCTGTGACGGCTGCGTCCTGCCCGCCGGAGCTTTTCTCTTCCACGGCACCAGCGCCGCCTGACGCTCTCTCCGCAACGGCCAGCTCAGCCGCGCCTTCGTCGTAGAGCCCCAGGAAGAGAAGCTCATCGGCCAGGGCCTGATGTGTAGGCGAAGCGCTCTGGTTAGCCTGACCACTCGTGGCGACGCTCTGTCTGCCTGCGGTAAGCAGTCGCGCCGCCGGGAGACTGTTGTAGGCCGGGAGTTGACTGTAGGCGCGGCGGGCGACCTCCAGCAACTCTTTGCGCAGCGCGTCATCTTCCGTCAGGCGCAGCGCACTCTGCGCAGCACGACGCGCGTTCTCAT
>DATEMM010000141.1:0-7991 GCA_035275605.1 Pyrinomonadaceae bacterium | reverse complement strand
CTTTGAGATAACCGAATTGACGCCCGAGCCCGGTAGTTTAACCCAGGATTTGCTCGACCACGCCGTAGCTCGCTTCGAGGGCTTCGGCCAGCTTCTCTGGCTGCGAGCCGCCGCCTTCGGCCATGTCCGGCTTGCCGCCGCCCCGGCCCCCCACCATCGGCGCGAGCTCTTTTATGACCTGCCCCGCCGGAACGCGCTTTAGGAGGTCTGGCGAGGTTCGGACGATGAGCGAGACTTTGCCGTCACTGCTTCGGCCCAGGACGACGACGCCCGATTTGATTTTCGCGAGCAGGGTGTCCGAAAGCTGGCGCATGCCAGCAGTGTCCAGGCCGCTCGCCTCGCGCGCCAGGACTTTGACGCCGCCCGCGACCTCGCGCGCCTCGTCGCCGTTTGCCGAAGAGCCGCCGCCCCCGGTCGCCAGTTTCATCAGAAGCTCGTCCTTTTCGCGCCGCGCTTTCTTCAGCTCATCCTGAAGACGGTTGACGGCCACCGGCAGGTCGTTGCGCGAGGCGCGCAGCTCGCCCGCGATGCTGTCCACCAGGGCCTCCGTCTCCTGAAAGCGCGTGAAGGCGTCCGCCCCAGTCACGGCGCGTATGCGACGCGTGCCGGAGGCGATGGACTCGTCCGACGTGATTTTGAAGAGACCTATGTCGCCCGTGGCGCGGACGTGCGTGCCGCCGCATAACTCTTTGGAGAAGACGTCGCCGCTGACTCCTGGCACAGTCAGCACGCGCACCTTCTCGGCGTACTTCTCGCCAAACAGCGCCATCGCGCCCGACTGCATGGCCTCGTCTAAGGATAGGACGTCCGTCTGCACTCGCTCGTTACGCAGGATGTGGTAATTGACCAGGCGCTCTATCTCGGCAATCTCCTCGCGCGTCAGCGGCTGGTAGTGCGAGAAGTCGAAACGCAGGTAGTTGGGCGCAACTATCGAGCCTGCCTGCTTGACGTGCGTGCCGAGGACTTCGCGCAGCGCCGCGTGCAGCAGGTGCGTCGCCGTGTGGTTGCGCCGGGTCGCATCACGCTTCTCCACGTCCACCTGTGCAGTCACTTCATCGCCCACACGCAGCACGCCGCGCTCCATCGTTACGCGATGGACGACCAACCCGGCGACGGGAGAGACCGTGTCGTTGACGATTGCCTGCGAATTGCCCTGCGAAAATGCGCCGGTATCGCCGACCTGTCCGCCTGCTTCCGCGTAGAAAGGCGTGCGGTCGAGGATGACTTCACCGTCTTCTCCCTCGCGCAATTCCTCCGTCTCTTCTTCGCCATTGATGAGCGCGACGACTCGCGCCTCTTCCAGGCGCGTGCCCTCGTAGCCGGTAAACTCGCTTCGGCCAACGCGCTTCGCGACGCGCGCGTAGACGGGCTTGGTTTTTGTGCCAGCGGCAGCCTGACCGCGCTCGCCTGTCTGCTGAATCTCTTTGAGCGCCCGGTCGAACGCTTCGTTGAATGTCTCTTCGTCCAGCTCGAAGCCGCGCTCTTCCATACTGACGCGAATCAAATCTCGCGGCGTCCCGAACGTGTCATAGAGCCGGGCCAGCTCTTTATAATCCGGGAGCGAGCCGTCGTGCGTGACCGAAAAGAGCGCGTCCAGTTTTTGCAGGCCGACCGTCAGGGTCGAGCCGAAGCGCTCCTCTTCTAGCTTGACCATGCGCTCGATGAACTCGCGCGCGCCTTCCAGCTCGGGATAGGCCCCGCGCATCTCGGAGACGACGAAGTCCGTCACCTTGTTAAAGAACGTGCCCTCTAACTGGAGCGTGTGCCGTCCCTGATAGATGGCGCGGCGCATAATCTTGCGCAGGACGTAATTGCGCCCCTCGTTGCCGGGCAGGATATTGTCCGCGATGGCAAAGGCGGTCGCGCGCGCATGGTCCGCGATGACGCGCATGGCGAAGCCCTCGGGTGTTTCCGGCTCGTAGTGGCGGTCTGCGAGCTTCGCCGTGAACTCTACGATCGGGCGAACCAGGTCCGTGTCGTAATTAGATTTGACGCCTTGCACGACGACTGCCAGGCGCTCCAGCCCTGCGCCGGTGTCAACTGAAGGCTGGGGCAGGGGCGTCTGCACGATCTCGCCCGCGGCATTCTTCGCGCGGTCGTACTGCATGAAGACCAGGTTCCAAATCTCCATAGTCGTGTCGCCCGGCCCGTTGACGAGCTCGGCGCGATTCTTCGCGGGGTCCGAGGGATCGTCGCCCATGTAATAGTGAATCTCGCTGCAAGGCCCGCACGGGCCAGTGTCGCCCATCTGCCAGAAATTGTCCTTGCGCCCGAAGCGCAGGATGCGTTCTCTGGGCGCGCCGACTTTCTCCCAGAGCTGCTCGGCCTCCACGTCCGCGGGGACTTCCCCGTCGCCCTCGAAGACTGTGAACCACAGGCGCTCTGGGTCTAGTCCGTATTCGTTGACCAGCAGGTCCCAGGCAAACCGTATGGCGTCCTCCTTGAAATAGTCTCCGAAGGAGAAGTTGCCGAGCATCTCGAAGAAGGTGTGATGCCGCGCCGTCTTGCCGACCTCGTCCAGATCGTTGTGCTTGCCCCCGGCGCGCACGCACTTCTGCGAAGAGGTGGAGCGCTTATAATCCCGCTTTTCGACGCCCGTGAAGACGTCTTTGAACTGATTCATCCCGGCGTTGGTAAAGAGCAGCGTCGGGTCGTTGGCAGGCAAAAGAGGGCTCGAAGACACGACCTTGTGCCCCTGCCGCTCGAAGTACTCTAAGAATTTCTGGCGAATCTCGTTTCCAGTCATAATGAACAAATCCCGTCGTCTCTGCGTAAAAACAGAAGTTTAGCACGCGCTCAGCACCTGAGCGAAGCAGCCCCGGCAGAAGGTCGTGACCTAAATTAATTACATGACATGAGCTGAGGAAAGTCTGAAAAAGCCCCGAAGGGGCGAGATGTGATAGCCTGGGGCAACGCCACAGGAACCTGGCACACATTCAAGGCAGAGCCCTGAAAGGGCGAAATACATATTCCGCCCTTTCAGGGCTTGTGCTGATAATGATGACCGTAACCTGGGGCGATGCCCCAGGCTACCAAATTATCGCCCCTTCGGGGCTCTCGCAGACTTCCCGCAGATCATGTTTCATAATTCAATTCAGGACACTACCTACTTTTTATGATCTTGCCCCTTCTTGATTCTCTTTGATAGGATTCGCGGCTTCGTGATGAGCATAGAAAATCTTCCCCTGCCCGAGCTCCTGGCTAACCGCCCGTGGCTTAAACGCCTGCACCCCTTTCCGCACTACGTCGCGAGAGAGGTTTTCATCGAGCGCGCTTATAGGGAAATCGAAGGAACCTTCCGGGAATTTCTCTCCGGCGGCTTGAGCGAGCAACCTGGCACAGGCCAATTCGCGCGCCATAAGAGCGGCTACGACGCGTACTCGCTGGGTTTTACGCCGCAGCTCTGTGGGCCTTTGAGGATTTTTCTATCGCGCGCGTGGGCCGACCTGCTGGCGCGCTTGGCCGGGGTGTCGCACACAGGGGAGGTGAACGGCGGGCTTCATTATCACCTAGTCGGGAGCCGAAGCGGCCGGGTCCATAACGACCTGAATCCCGGCTGGTTCGTTGACTGCGAAGAGTCGGACGGCATCAACGTCTCGCAGCCGGACCTCTGTAGCTATTTCCACGGGCAGACATTTCGGGAAGGGCTCGTTGCCCGTGAAAGAGTGCGCGCGGTGGCGATGCTGTTCTATTTGAACAATCAGCCGTGGCGCGAAGGGGATGGCGGCGAGACTGGCTTGTACAGCTTCGGCGGGACCAGCGTCGAGAATTACGCCGCGGCCGTTCCGCCGTTGAACAATTCTCTACTGGTCTTCGAATGCACGCCGTACTCTTACCACACTTTTCTCTCCAACCGTCGTCACCCGCGTAGCTGCGTCATCATGTGGCTGCACCGGACGAAGGAGGAGGCGGTCAGTCGCTGGGGCGAAGCTAAAATCGTCAACTGGCCCAGGGCGGGAGAGAAGGGATGAAAAAAGTCTGTCTCTTAACAGGCGCGAGCGGCAAACTTGGCACAGCGTTCTGTCGCCTGCACGCGGACAAGTATCACATCGTCGGCGTGTACCGTCGGCGGCACCCGGATGTCGCGTCGCAGCTTCAGAGCTTCGTCAACCCCTTGAGTCCCGAAAAGACTCTTGAGGAAAATGAGCACCCGATTTACGCTGTGCAGGCCGAATTGACGGATGACAGAGAGTTGGAGCGCGTGGTCGAGCTGGCGCTGGCGCGCTACGACCGGATTGACTTGCTGGTGAACGCCGCGGTTCACTCCGTCTGGTCGCCCATCCTGGACAGTCCCCGCCTGCTGGAGAGTGCGGGCACGCAATTCAACACGAACGTCATCATCCCGCTCAAGCTGGCGGCCCTCGTCGCCCGCATGTTCTGGCGGGACAGGGAAGAGGAGAATCTCAAGTTCAACCGCAACGTGGTCAATGTCTCAAGCATGGCAGGCGTGCGCGTTTATCGCGGCGTGGGCCAGAGCGTTTACAGCGCCTCGAAGGCCGCGCTGAATCAGCTCACCTATCACCTGGCCGACGAGTTCAAAGCGTTCGGGGTGCGCGTCAACGCCACGGCCCCGAACGCATTCCCACGCATCGTCTCCACAGAGAGCGTCGCGCAGACGATTGTCAGGCTGGATTCCGGCCTGCTCTCAGGCAAAATCCTGGTGCTTGATAGCGACGGCGTGCGCTTCGTCTGACTTGTAGGTTAAAGCGAGAGGCGCAGACTTTCCGTGCGCGCCGGGCCTTTGACCTTGAAGAAGAAGGTTTGATAGAGCCTGCCGCTCTCTATCTCTCGACCCCAGCCGGTGGCCCCGCTGTGCGGGAGGTTGCCGCGGCAGAGAATCAGGCGGTTGAAGACGTTGCCCAGGGTATCCACCAGTTCCCAATTCCCGGCGGGCGTCATCCAGTCGAAATTCTTCCTGGGGTCGCGGTTCCGCCAGAGCCTCAGGCCCCCGCTGACGGGCGCGTTGCGGCTCAAATAGATCAAGCCTGCCCACCCGTTTTCGCCCACACCGTTCCACCTGTCCGTAAAATGGTTGTGCACGCCCTGTCCTATCTTCTGGCCCGTTTCCGGTTTGAAATGAAAGCAGCAATTCCAGAGGCACGTGCGCGGCACTTTGTGACAGTCGGGCGCGGCCTTCCCTTCTGCTGTGATGGGAAAGCCCATTCGCCAGTGCTCCATGTCTATCTCGTCGCCGGTCAGGTGTTCGAGCTTGTCTATCAACGCCTGCGAGGATTTGAAGGGGCATTCATCGGGGGGCTTGAACCAGGTGGACATCCAGTTAAAAGGAATCTTGCCGGACGCGACGTCCGCGTCAGCTTCGTATGGATAATAAAATTTCTGCCGCAGGGCGTAGTCTACGACCGCGAAAGGGTTTTCGTAGAAGTCCTCGGCGATGATGACGCTGCTTCTCAACGCATTGGCCCAGATGGTGAGCGATAAAGAGACGCCGCCCGAGGTGTCTTTACGAGCCCGAAGACGGTTGTTGCGGCAGCGGGTTGTTGACCAGCTTCTGCCACCAGTTGATGCTGCTGATAATCCATTGCGACTGACCCCTCAGCTTCGCCTGGTACTGGCTCGTCACGTTGTTGAAATAGGTGTTCCTGGCATTCTGGCAGTCGGTTTGGGGCGAATCCTTCTTCCCCTGTTTGGTGAACTCCTTCTTGTAATTAGTTTGATTGTCTTTGAAGTAATACCAGGTCGAGCAGGTTGGAGGAAGACCGCCTCCGCAATGGTCCCCGAAGGTCGCCTGCGTGATCTGGTTGCCTCGCTCCGTGACCAGATTGGTGATGATTTTGTCCAGGATGCTTGTGGCGTGGGCGGCATACGCCTTGGCGTTCTGGCTAATCGTCTTCACATAGCCTGACTGCAAAGGGTCGATGACGTTTGGGTCCTGCTTGGCCATTTCTTGCAGAATCGCCAGCTCAATGCCCGCCGCGTGCATGTAGGTCGCCAGCCCTTTCTTCTCGAACTGCTGCTGCTGCAAGACGCCTACGATGTTATTGGCCCTGTTGAGATAGCTGTTGAGTAGATTGCTTCGTTCCCCTTTGGTCTTCTCACCCTGGATGTTCATGTAGTCATTGATGTCCGAGAGAACGCCATTCAACAATCCGTCCTGAGTGTTGATGGTTGTCTCCGTGTCGGCGTTAAGCACTATGTCGGAGAACTGCTGGAACACGGTCGTCCAGTCAATGCCATTGCCGGTGCCTGGGAACAAAAGATTCAACAGCGTCGCACCGATGGCGCTGTAAGGCGGCGGCAAGGCCCAGACCAAACCCTTCGCAATGTTCTCAGCGTCGCTGACCACGCCCGTTGAGGTCGGCATCGCGGCGGCAGCCATCGGTGATGCTGCCAGTTGACCGAGCGCGGCCTCATCCGGCGGGATGTCGGGCGCAGTGCGTGCAAGCTCCGACACGTCGCCGTTCTGCGCGACTTGAATATGTGTGGCCGGGTAATAGAGCGTCGCCATGTTAGTCTTGCGCCTGAGCACAGGCGTCCCCGCGGCATAACTACGAAAGTCCTCTAGCAGGTAAGTGACGAAATCCCCGCCGCTTTCAAGCTGCTCTGTCGCCAGCAGGGGACTGAGCGCGTTGACTTCGTTAATGAAGCACTCGCTTCTCAGGTTCACGACCTCCTGCTGCCGGGCAGTGAAAGTGGGAAAGTCGGACTCGGCGGCCAAAGGTACAGAGCCATTGCCGCCAACCAGCCCATCACAGACCACGGCCGTCAGCTCCCGCAGTTTCTCGTCCGTCAGCGCGCCATCCTGAGACGCCCCGAGGGCGGCGTGACCGTTCTCAAAAAAGTCTCTGAGCTTCTGCGACACGTAGTCGGCCTGGTCCGTCGCGGTCACACTGGCGAAGATGATGTCTATGGCCATTTTGTTCCCTCAATTCGTGACAATGGGGTCGAAGAAAAGTTCTGAGGCTGGTTGATGGGCCAGGGCGGCAGAGCGCCTTAACCGCCGCCCGTGACCAGGTATTTTTGCACCAGCGCGAGCCGGATGATTTCGGCTCCAATATCGAAGGGGAGGTGCTGTCCCTGATAAGTGTAGTCCCAGACCTTCGTGTACATGGTGTAGTCGTTGAATTCCTGCGCGAGGCTCTGAACCAGGTCGTTCTTCGAGGTCGCGTCCCAGGACCAGGACTTGCCGGAGCTTCGCGCGCGGGACAGGAAGTTTAAGAGCAGGAATTGCTGCGGGTAGGTGAGCTGCTCGTCCTTAACCAGCAGGCTCAGCTTTTGCCACGTCTGCTCGTCCGTCAGATTAATCCACTTCGTGATGTCCTGATCTAGCTGCGCCTGTTGTTCGGGGGTCAGGCCGGCGGGCTGTGTGCCGCTCTGCCCCTTCGCCCTGGCCTCGGCATACTGCAAGAAGGTGATGATGTTGCTCCCGATGCCCACCAGAGCGCCGATTCCCATGACGACGGTCAGATATTTGTTGAAGGTGTCGAGTTTTGATTCCGTCGGCGCGTTGTTGGCCTGGTCGCCCACTTGCTCCGCTTGCATCCTCAGGTTGTCGAGTCCCACCGCCACCAGCGGATTATTGCCGGGCTGGACCCTCTCATTAGGGGGCGGCGGCGGGTTCTGGATGTCTATAGGGTTTTGAGGATTAAAGCCCTGATTGTTTTCCGGGCCGGGCACAGGGCCAGGCTCGACTCCGGGATTAAACGGGTCGTCGCCGGGTTCAACCCCTGGATTAAATGGATCATCGCCCGGCTCAACTCCCGGATTGAATGGGTCGTTGCCCGGCTCCGGCTCATCGCCGGGTTCGGGGCCAGGTTCGCCTTCGCGTGGATACCGCTCTTGCCGGTAGAGTTCAGTACGGGGCCGTTCGCTCACAATCGTGTCTCCTTACTTTGAAAGAGCGCGAGGGGTGAATTGACTGGATATTGGCAGCTCGGTCGAGCTAAGAGATGATGCTTGAAGCCGTCACGAAAATGATTGCCGCCGGTCGTAGATTAAGCTAGCGCGGCGTAGAATATTCCGCTCTTCGCTTT